>JAPKDN010000768.1 GCA_028822575.1 Alphaproteobacteria bacterium
CAAAAGACAAATTGGCAAACTGGATAGAATCCTATGTGGACGCCATGGAGGTCAATTTTTGGACGGAAACGTCGTTTGAAGGTGCTGAATACGATGAAATCAGCGGACAATGGAGTGCCCGCCTGCTCGGAGCCGATGGCGCGGTGCGAATCCTTCGGCCAAAACACATTATTATGGCGACGAGCGTTAGCGGCACGCCAAATATCCCGAACGTACCGACATTAAGTCGATTTGGCGGCGTTGTGGTCCACTCTAGCCAGTTCGCCAATGCCGAGCAATGGAAGGGACGCAATGCTCTTGTTATCGGGACAGGCACCAGCGCCCACGATATTGCGCAGAACCTGCACGCGCACGGGGCTGATGTCTCGATCGTACAGCGCAGCCCAACAATGGTGATCAATGTCGATCCGAGCGCACAACTCTATGACGGTCTTTACCTGGAAGAGGGCCCTCCCCTGGCGGAGCGCGACCTGGTGAATTTGGCGGTCCCGATCCCGGTTGGCAAACGCGCGCACCAAATCATCACTCGGAAGGTAAAAGAAATTGATGCTGCACTGCTGCAGGGACTTGATTCAGCTGGCTTCAAACTAGAGTTCGGCGAAGATGACACTGGCTGGCCGTTGAAATATCGCCAGCGCGGTGGTGGGTATTATTTCAACGCTGGGTGCTCCGACCTCATCGTCAATGGCGATATCAGCGTCATTCAATACGCGGACATAGACAGCTTTGTCGACAATGGTGCGCAATTGAGCTCCGGTGAACTGGCGCCAGCCGATCTGGTCGTTCTGGCGACGGGATACATGGGGCAAGATTATTTAGTTCGCCGCCTCTTCGGTGACGCGACGGCTGGGCGTGTTGGTAAGGTTTGGGGTCTGAACCCTGATACCAACGAGCTCCGCAACATGTGGACGCCAACGGGACAGCCGGGCCTCTGGTTTACCGCTGGGTCCTTATCCCAATGCCGCATCTACTCGAAGTATCTCGCTATGCAAATCCAGCAGGCCGGTTAGTCCAAATGAACATCGCCAGTGTTCCGTGTCGTGCCAGGGCTTCGTCCTACGCGCCGACGCATAACTGGACATCAATGGTTTTAGCTAGAGCATTTTCCTGTCTGACTGAATCATAGGAGGCTTCTAAAAGGGATGTGATTTTGATTAAGGATATGGGCTGGAGGCGGAGGCTGGCCCATTGACGAAGCCTCTTTCGAATGCATTACGTAAGCGTCTGGTGTCAGCGGTCTAGGCCGGCCTGTCGCGGCGCCCCGTTGGTTGGCCCGCTGGCGGCGAACCGCCACCACTCAAGCCAGAAGGTGGTGATAGGCGCTCGCACTGTGCCGACGCGCATGCCCAGGAGATCCTTGGGTCGATTGATAAGACCCTGGAGACACTCTTCGTCGAGATTGTCTAACATCATCGCTTATTAGACAGATTTGAGGTTTTTGTGACAGAGAATTGCTGGTTCCTCGTAGTCATCATGGACCGAAAATGACCAAGAAATTGGGCGGAACTGCCCTCACTGGATTGGTCCATCCCTTATCCTCGGATTGAGGAGAACCAGAGCCGCGGGTGGTGCCTGGGAAGTGGTTGGAATTTGATATAGGCGCAATCTCCGCGTGAAGAGCATCTTCATAATTCACAGTGAAAATGCTGTCTACGCTAATGGTGGGAATGGTCTCGCGTGTCGGGGTAAAACTCGGCCGTGTTTCAGTCGCTGGGAGTTTATTTGCCCGAGGCGATTGATCGCGGGACTGTCGCGAAGATGGTGTCACATTCGGGGCCGCCGGGTTACCGGCGGTCGGTGGAGCCACGGCGCTTGAACCTGGATCGTTATAGCGGTTTCATTGACCAGATACTGAGTGATGACTTGAGCGCGCCGAAGAAGCAACGTCACACGATCCAGCGGATTTATGACCGTCTGCGAGACGGGCGTAGCTTTGACGGCGACTACACGACAGTGCGGGACTACGTCCATCCGCGCTGGCTTCGCCTGAAGGAGACGTTTGTGCCTTTGGCGCACCCTGTGGGCCATGCCAAGGCGAATTTTGGCGAGGCCGGGGCGGTGATCTGCGGTGTGACCAGTAAAGTGCACTTTCTCGTCGTTGCATTGCCCCCCAGCGATGCGATCTACGTAAAGGCCCATCCGGCTGAGACAGCTGAGGCCTTCTGTGAGGGCCATATGCTGGCGTTCGCCTTCTTTGGCAGGATACCGGTGTCGATCCTGAACGACAAAACCCGGCTGGTGGTGGCGAAGCTCCTCGGCGATGGCACCCGCAAGCGCAGCATCCTGCTTGCCGCTATACAATC
>JAPKDN010000769.1 GCA_028822575.1 Alphaproteobacteria bacterium
CGGAAAAACCATCTGGAACGATGGTCGTGGTTTGGTCCTCCGAGAGTGCGGCCGGTCCCTCGATAGTGACGTCGAGCCCGATATCAGCACGACGATAGACCGTGGCTTCGACATAGTCGGAAGTGGTGGGATTGAATATTTGTCGCTTACCCGTGGGCTTGGGCGTGCTTCCACCGGCGGCGGCGGCGGCCCCGACACTGGCCGGCTTTGGCGCGGTGACCGAGAGCGTCCAGCTTAGTATTTCCGGCTGCTGCCCAGGGACCGAGCGGCCATAAAGTCGGCGGTCTTCTGTCTCAAAGGCCTGGTGCAATGCCGCCGCGTCATCGTTGACGAGCAGGCGCATCGGAAGTGCGACCACGATCTCATGGCCCTGTCCGTGATAGCGCATATAGGCTAACCGCACTTCCTCAAGCCCATCGGAACCGGCGCCGTCAATCACGATCTCACGCGCTTCGGCGGACATCTCTTCGATCAGCGCGTTAACCGCGTCGGCATCGAAAGCCGCGAGATTCATATAGCGGCTGCGCACGACCTCATAGGATATCGGCGCGCGCAGGAAACCGATCGCGGAGCCGACACCGGCGCCGGCGGGTATAATGACGGTGTCGATATCAAGCTTTTCTGCCAGCCGGGCGGCGTGCAGAGGCGCTGCGCCACCAAAGGCGATCATCGCGCGGGCCGAAATTTCTTTCCCCCATTCAATGGCGTGAACCCGGGCTGCATTGGCCATGTTCTCGCCAACGATCTCCGAAACACCGAAGGCGGCGAGGGTCCTGTTCAATCCAAGGGGAACGCCAACCGCCGCGTCCAGCGCGACGCCGGCTTTCTCGGGCGCCATGGTCACGGAGCCACCGGCAAAGCCGACAGGATCGATGCGTCCTAGCACCACATCGGCGTCGGTGACCGTCGGCTGGGTGCCGCCCTGATCATAACAAGCCGGCCCTGGCATGGCGCCGGCGCTTTGCGGGCCGACTGTGATCCGGTTCATGCCATCAACCGCCGCGATTGAGCCACCACCGGCACCGATTTCGACCATCTCGATGGCGGGGATGCGAACCGGCAGGCCGCTGCCCCGCAAATTACGATAAACCCGCGCGACCTCGAAGGTTCGGGTCATCTGCGGAGCGTGATCGTCGATCAGGCAGATCTTGGCGGTGGTGCCGCCCATATCGAAGGACACGACATTGTCGATGCCGCATTCCCGCGCGATCTCCGTCGCCAGAATGGCCCCGCCGGCGGGACCGGATTCGACCAATCGGATAGGAAACCGGACCGCAGTCTCCAGTGTCGTCAACCCGCCACCGGAGGTCATCAACAAAAATGGGCAGCTGAAGCCGCGTGCCCGCAGATCGCTGTCGAGCTGTTTCAAATAACGCGACATTTTGGGTTGAACATAGGCATTGGCGCTGGCGGTGGATTGGCGCTCGTATTCGCGGATTTCAGGGCAAACTTCGGAAGAAAGCGTTATCGACAGATCTGGGCGAGCCGCCGCGATGATATCGGCGACCCGGCGCTCGTGGTCCGGATTGGCATAAGAATGAATCAGACCGATCGCCACTGCTTCGATACCGTGCTCTTTAAATAATGGCAGCAACGCATGAACCGAGGCTTCGTCTAGCGGAATCAGTGCCTCGCCGTGGACATTCAGGCGCTCGGTTACCGGCCAGCGTAGATAGCGCGGCACGAGCGGGTCGGGTCGGTCGATATTGATGTCGTACTGCTCAAACCGGTTCTCCAGCGCCATCTCGACGGAATCGCGAAGCCCCTCGGTTGTGATCAGCGCGGTCTTGGCGCCCTTACGCTCGATTAGCGCATTCGTGGCCAAGGTCGTGCCGTGGATAAGCAGGCCTATATCGTTGGCATCGATAAGTGCCTCGGCCACGGCTTTCTCGATGCCCGAGAGTACGCCACGTTCGGGCATGTCGGGGGTCGTCAGTACCTTGGAGGTGAATTGTCGGCCGCCGACTTCCAGCGCGACATCGGTGAAGGTGCCGCCAACATCGACGGCGAGACGCGCGGAGGGTTGCTGGCTAGTCATTGGTCGTAAAGCCTCCAGGCACAGACTTGGGAACCCGATAAAAGCAAGGGTCTAACACTTAGGCCGCCCCGCGACTGGGCGTCAACGATTGTACAACCCTATTCATCGGTGAGGTGGGAGTTTTGGCTGACGCTGGCGAGGAGATAGGATTAGATCACAGTGTGGATTAACTGAGAATACCTCTTCAACGAGGAGATGGTTATCCTCTGGGCTCCATCTCGTATATAAAAATACATACTAGACAGTTGATGTAGCAGAAAAC
>JAPKDN010000770.1 GCA_028822575.1 Alphaproteobacteria bacterium
GGTCCGAGGATCAGTCTATTCGGAACCGGTCGGGTAATATCGCAAATTAAGATGCAAGCGCTCCTAGCATCTCGGGCCAGGACGTCAAGCGGCGGCACGCCGACCGGAGCGTCAAACGCCACCTCGAGCGCCGAAACCGGATCGGCAATCACCGGCATATCTGGTTTTCGGATCACGGTAACGTTCCAGTCGTCAGGCAAGTCGACCGGGAGCATGCCTTTGCCGTAGTTCATGTCCACACGCATTAATTCGCCCGCCCCACCATGCAACCACCCGGTCCTATATACGGGACCAGCATGGTCATTTAAGCACAAGCGTCGCCAAGCCCGAAGCAATCAAGCCCGGGGTGAATCATGACAAACCGAGATGCTTATCTTCGGCACTTCGGCGGCTGATCGTAGACCGTGTATTTGTCGCAGCTCTTATCGAAGAACTCGGCGACATATTCCAATGGCGGCGTGTCGTAGACATATTCCGTTCCAACCCAGGCGGCAGTCCCCACGACCAACACCGCTGTTGAACTGCAGCCCACGATGCAAAATGCAAACAGACATGTTACCAAGAAGCGCATGTGCTCTTCCTTTCATTCATTGTCCTCTCCCGATCACATCACGATAAGATTAGAAGACGGGCGCTTAAAGCGCGGACACAAAGGCCCAAAAAGTAACAAAGCAAGATCGAGGCCACATGGCACGACGCTTGCATTTATCGAACCATCGTCATTGAATGAAATGGCCAACCCCATCATATTGGGGTTAGTAAAACAAAGGGACAAGATGATGAGTTTCAGTTGGAACGCCACCGATCTGCCGCTGCTCGCCGACCCTGGCTTCATCGATCGGATGGGACATTTTGTCCATTCCCATCAGGAACAAGGGTATCGTTTCGATATGCCTCTGATGGGCTACCAAGCGCTATTCTACACCGAGGAGTTCGCTAAAGAAGTCAAAAGTGACACGGGTATCGCCGCTCTTCAAACCCTAGTGCACGAGGTGAGACGCGGTGTGTTCTCAAAATCGGGCGAAGACGGTTGGGAGGTGAGTTTTCGAGCTGACGCGGTCATCCGCAACGAGCTGGACCCAACGTCGCATTTACCAATCGGCGCGGTCGATTACGCGACCGACCTTACCTATTCAAATACCATTTTGTTCTCCGTCAACGAGAACGCATTGGTGACGTTCCACGATTGGGCGCGCACCAACGCGCTTCCGTAATCCGTTACAGCTGCAACGCGCTTAGTCCTTACGCCTTCCGCCGCCAAAGAGCGGGAACTCGGTGCGGCGCAAAATAGGCGCCAAGGCGGCGCCGCAAACAAAACCGCCAATATGTGCCAGGAAAGCGACGCCACCAGCGCTGCTTGAGTACAGAATAGCGACGCAAAGTTGAATTGCGAACCAAACCCCAATCAGCACCGCCGATGGACATCGATATCGGGTGATCGTCAGGAAGGGTATGCGATTGAACCATGTTCCAAAACCCGGCCCAAGAACAATTAGCCGCCCCATCGGAAACAACATCAAATAGGCACCGATCATGCCAGATATGGCGCCACTGGCACCGATCAACTGAACCTGCCGGTCCATCATCGGCAAGGCCTGCGCAATTGCGCTGAAGGCAGCTGACAACACGAAAAGTCCTGTGAACCGAAGCGTTCCCAGCGCGTTCTCAACGGCCGGCCCAAAAACCCAGAGGAACAATCCATTGCCAAGCAGATGAGCCCAGCCGCCATGCAAAAAGGCATAAGTCACTAAGGTCGAGCCCACCGGGATAAACCCCAGATGGGGTGACGGCGAGCGATAGCCGAACAGATGCGCGGGATTGAGCCCAAAGGCAAGCATCAACTGACCGTCTGAAAAATCGCTCAGACGCTGTTGCCAAACGAAGATTATCGTCATGACGACAAGCAGAATGGCGGTCATTACCGGCACCCGTTGAATCCGCTGTTCGTCACCTATGGGAATCATCTACGTCCCCTTGTTTGGAACGCTGGCCCGGCATGATCGCAGAAAGACGTTCGCCATACTGATCCGGAATAACCACTCAGTCGCGGAAGATTGCGTCCAAGGGAATTGAATAGGTCAGCATCAAGGTTTCCTCACCAGGGTTTCTCTCATCCAGACCGGCGTTGGAGATATGATGGAAGGCGAAGCCCATGCGCGAATAGTCGTTAAAACGATAAGCAAAGTTCGCACCCGAGCGAAACTCGATCGCGTGCCCAAGGTCCTTGCCATCACCATTGCCGTAAACGCCGGCGGCAAAGTTCGGCGAGACGACGAATCGTTTGCCGAAGAAGATATC
>JAPKDN010000771.1 GCA_028822575.1 Alphaproteobacteria bacterium
AACACAATAGATCTCGCCGAGATCGCCGTCTTCAATCATTCGCTTTAGAAGCATGCTAGGAGGGCGGAACCGCTGATGCTGCGCGCACATTACCACTCGGTCACACGCACGCGCTAGCTCCTCGATAGCCTGGGCGTCCGCAGCCGACGTGGCGAATGGTTTTTCAATGATACAATGTAGCCCCACCTCGAGCGCCATCACGGCATGCTCGCGATGGAGCCGATGAGGCGAGCAGATATCAACCGCCTGGAGCCCACCGTCCAAGACCATGGCCTCGACCGACGGATAGACCTTGGCTATGCTAAATTGGGACGCAAGCTCTTGCGCCGCATCGACCCGAGGGTCGCAAATTGCCGTAACATGTGCGTCTGGGACCGCCGCCCATGCTGGTAAATGGAAGGTCTTGACGATTTTCCCGGCCCCCACCATCCCGACATTAATCATGAGCATGCCTCGGGATTTCCGCGCTTCCGAGCGCTACAAGCCCTTCGATCGCCGAGATCATGACCGGGGAAATGACATCAGCGTATAATTTTGCTCCGGCCCGATTGACGTGGATCAAGTCATCCTGGCAGATCAACCGAGGCGCGATCTCGACACAATGCGCCCGGACGTCCGCGACGAGGCTGGTTGCCCGAGCGGCGACGCCACGGGTTATCTCGTCATAGATCGCGGTATTCTGGTCCGGCGTCATTCCGTTGATGTCGAAGCGCTCTAGCGCGACTTTGTGATTGGTGACGAATACAATGCGGGGAATAGAAAATCGCCGGCAACGGTCGACCATCTCCTCAAGATTGGCCCTGTACGCCGCTTGCGACACAATGGGCGCGCCTCGATTACTCAACCAATGGGTTGAATCGTTCGTCCCAAATTGCACGACCACGACATCCGGTTCCTGGAACTGGACATCCTTTTGCATCCGTTCCAGGGCGCCACGGGTATTTTCTTGGATTCCAGACCGAACCATGAATTCAAGGTTAACGCGGCCTGAAAAATACCGCCGAAGGTCATTTTCGACGACTACCGGCCAGGTCTCGGCGCTGGGCAGCCCCGGGCAACTGAGGAAGGAGTCGCCGAAGAAGACAGTCCTTATTCCATCCACGACTCTCAATCCAATTCATCGAAACGCGACGCCCTTGGCCGATCTATCTCATCCAACCTAGCGTCAACCAATCCTTTGTCGATGAATTGTTGCACATAGCGACGAATGTCGAAGAAGTCGATATCGTGTTTTTCCGCGATATCGAGGACCGACATCTGGCCATCAAAATACCTCAGAATTGAATCCTGCAAAATCCCCCATGAACTAATATAGGACGCGTTGGTTTCCGCCTCTTTGGTTGGGTCGAACCGCTCCCGGTAAATATCGTACCTAGGATTGGACAGCGCGACCAAGCCATCGAATCTTCGGCGCATCGTGACATTGCTCTCTAACAGGTCGACCACTTTTTTAAAGACGTCGAGGAACTCCTCCAGCTGTCCAGCGTCCATGAGATCGGCGTTGTCGAAATTCGTATGGTACTCTGGAAAAGGTACTGAATGGGTTCGAAATCGATTGACCTGGACGCAGGGAATTTCAATTCCCGGCGCCTCCCAGACGGTCTCGTCATTGCCAATACTTTCGCGAAATCCGAGAAACCGATAGGCTTTCGTGTGATGTTTCACGACATGCCGGAACGCGCGATCAAGAACTTCGTCACCATTGAAGGTGCTGGCGACAACAAAATCGCCGTCGGTTCCCATCATCTCGCCAAACACACCACCGATGTAGTTGTCGATCTCCTGGCGACTATGATCCCGAAGATAAAATACCGTTCCCTGGTGCTCAGGCCCCAGAACCAGTCGATAGCTATAGTGGGTTTCTTGGGTCGCGAGCCATTGGAATAGCCGTATCATGACCGCTGTTCCAGCGAACCCGTCATTGGCCATGTACGGATGACAGGTATTCGACTGGAAGAAGATTGTCTTGTCCGATCTACCCTGCTTGTGGTGATGCCCGACAAGCATATCTCCAGGATCAGTCCTCGTTTTCAATCTAATATCAAAGTAACCGGGCGTTAAACTCTTGACGAGATTGTGTGGCGGACAAAGCCCCCAATCCTTAATCCAGGGCCGATACAACCATGTGCAGTGAAAAACATGTGCCTCTGGAAGAGACGGAAGAGAGTAAAGGTGAGACTGGAGGTCTTCCAGCGATATCCTACCCTCAAAGCTTCTTGAATAATGCGCCACGCCAAGCGCATTTTGGGTTCCGTCATAGATCAGCTTTCCATCTTTATGAATCGTGGCAGTTTCCAC
>JAPKDN010000772.1 GCA_028822575.1 Alphaproteobacteria bacterium
TGTCACCTGGATCGCGATCGAACGTACGCGGCTTGGCGCCCTACTGCGCGCCGCCACGGAAAACCCGCAACTTCTAAGAGCCTTCGGCGTACCGGTCGAAGTGCTGATCACCGCGACATTTGGGCTGGGTGTCGCCCTTGCGGCGCTGGCCGGTGTCCTTGCCGCGCCCATCTACCAGATCAGCCCATCCATGGGGTCGCACCTCATCATCACCGTCTTCGCGGTGGTCGTGATCGGCGGCATGGGCTCCATCGGCGGGGCAATCATTTCGGGGTTCGGCCTCGGTCTACTCGAAGGGTTGACGCGGCTCTACTGGCCGGCGGCGTCCGCCACGGTGATCTTCTTCGTGATGGCCGTTGTCCTGCTGATCCGCCCGGCTGGGCTGTTCGGCAGCGTGCGATAGGAGGACCTCATGACGCGCTTTTCCTTATTGAGCCTGGTCGCTGGGATCGCTCTGCTCCTCGCGGCACCTTTGGTGGTCTATCCGGTCCTGTTGATGAAGGTCCTGTGCTTCGCTCTATTCGCGATGTCCTTCAACCTGCTGCTTGGCTACGTCGGCGTGCTGTCCTTCGGTCACGCGATGTTCTTTGGCGGCGGGGCCTATGTCGCCGGATACCTTATTAGGGATGTCGGCTTGCCGCCCGAACTGGCCTGGCTGGGCGCTTTGGCCGCTGGTGCGGCAGGAGGGTACGTGGTCGGCGCCGTCGCTTTGAAGCGGTCGGGCATCTACTTCGCGATGGTCACGCTGGCCGTGGCGCAGATGGCCTTCTTCTTCTTCAACAGCGCGAAGTTCACTGGCGGCGAGGACGGGCTTCAGAATATCCCCCGCCGGCCTCTCCTCGGTTTCATCGACGGTCGTGACGATCTGGTCCTCTACTACGTCGTGGCCACGATCTTTGCCCTGTCTCTGCTTCTGGTGTGGCGTGTCGTGCATTCGCCGTTTGGCCGGTCCATCGTCGCCATCCGGGACAATGAGCCCCGCGCGATCTCCCTCGGCTACCGCGTCCAGCGATACAAGATCCTAGCCTTCGTGATCTCGGCGTCACTTGCCGCGCTGGCGGGGGCGATCAAGGCCTATGTGTTCCAGCTGGCATCGCTGACCGATGTTTCCTGGCACATGTCCGGCGAGGTCATCCTTATGACCCTGATCGGTGGCATGTCGAACTTCATTGGCCCTGTGGTCGGCGGGGCCTTCGTGGTCCTGATGAATCACTTCCTTGCGCCTTGGGGCGAATGGGTGGTGGTACTACAGGGCCTGATCTTCGTGCTGGCCGTGATGATGTTCCGCGCCGGCATCGTCGGAACCTTGACGGCACTACCCGAGGTTCTGCGCCAGCGCGCGGCGTGGCGACAGAAAAGTAAGGGCCGTCGGCGGCACTGATCGACCTCCGGACTGTGCCGCCGACAATCGTTGAGGCAGGTGCCCCGCAAACCTGTCCAGATCGTACATCGGCAGGACTTGGCGAGAGGATACAAGGATACTCGAACTTTACCACGACTGGAGATCGTTCTACGCAATAAAGGTCAGGCTGCGTCTAGCCGAAAAGGGTCTCGACTGGACCAGTCACTAGGCTCTGATGGTGTAACCGGCCCCCGGCGGCATCGATGTGCCGAAGTGGGATCGAAAAGCTGGATGTCGCGACAGTTTCGTCCATCAGCGCGGCCACGGACGTTTCGCGCCAGACGGTCTACAGCATTCTCGAGGTGCTGATCGAAGAGCGTCTGATCGATTGACAGCCCGGGACCAACCGGTACGCGCCGACCACACAACTCAGGCGCATCGGCGCGGGCTATTCCGCGCGCGACCGGTTGGTCAACATCGCAAACCCAATGTTGAAACGGCATCAGCGAAGGATCGTCTGGCCCACTGATCTGAGCACCAGCATGGTGATCCGCTAACTCCACAAGTCCGATCTCGCCGCTCGTGATTGACTAAAACACCATCGGCCTGTCCCTAGTCCTGGATACGGCCATGGGGCTCGCCACACTTGCCCATCTGACCCCCGGGGCATAGGCCGAGCGTCTGGATGCGATCAGCCAGTCCGGAGCACGTTACTCGCCTTTCCAGAGCAACCGTGCGGGGCTTGCGCGTCTTCTGGAGAACACGAAAGAGCGAGGAAATGCGCGGTCGGGGAACTTCTGGCCATCGACCCACAGCGTCGCGATGCCGGTGATCAGGGTAGTCGCATTCACCTACTTTGCAACGGGCCCGACGGAAAAGACATCAAGTCGCGGTTCCTGCCCCTTCTGGCATAAACCCGGAAAGAGATTCAGGCCGAAATGGCAAGATCCGAA
>JAPKDN010000773.1 GCA_028822575.1 Alphaproteobacteria bacterium
GCATGAGCGTGCGGCGATGCCGCGCCGGTCACGAGCAAGCGTGGTTGGCCGATGCCGGCCATCACCGCTGCGACCAGGGAATGGATCGGCTTGATGGTGACAACGGTTCTTGGCGCCGCCCGGACGCCGGAGGACCAGACTAGCCCAACGATCACGAGCAAGATCATGGCCATCGTTTCGGGGCACAAAGTTTTTTCATTATGTAATAACATTGCATAAAAATAACGATCGCTTTAGCCGACGTCAAGCCCAAGTCGGCAATTTCAGCTTTTGGAACCGGCACCGCTGCTCAAGGTTCGACGCACGGCATCATGCCAGCCAGCCACTCGGTCGCGGCGGGTGGCGTCGGGCATCGTTGGTTCAAACCGACGCTCCAGGGCCCATTGTTTGGCGAATTCATCCATGCCCGGCCAGACCCCAGCGCGGGAGCCGGCGAGCCAAGCGGCACCGAGCGCGGTGGTTTCCAGAATGACCGGCCGGTCCACCGGCCCACCCAGGATGTCGGCCAGGAAGCTCATGGTCCAGTCCGAGGCCACCATGCCGCCATCAACCCGGAGCACAGTGTCGCCGGAAGCGTCGGCCCAATCCCGCTTCATCGCCTCCAAAAGATCCAAGGTCTGAAAACCAACGCTTTCCAGTGCCGCCCGAGCAAACTCCCGAGGCCCGGTATTGCGGGTCAGGCCAAAGATCGCGCCTCGCGCGTCGGGATCCCAATGAGGGGCGCCGAGGCCGGTGAAGGCCGGGACCAAATAGACGGATTGCGTGGCATCCGCCCCGGCCGCAAGACTACCGGACTCCGATGCGTCCTTAATCAAGCCAAGCCCGTCGCGCAGCCATTGCACGGTGGCGCCGGCGATGAAGATCGAGCCTTCTAACGCATAAGTGGTCTCGCCGTTCAACCGATACGCGATGGTGGTCAACAATCGGTTGTTCGAGGGCACAAGATCCCGGCCAGTGTTCAAAATCGCGAAACAGCCGGTTCCGTAGGTCGACTTCATCATCCCAGGTTGAAAACACGCATTGCCAATGGTCGCGGCCTGCTGGTCGCCCGCGACGCCAAGGATGGGGAGCGCCCCACCAAAAAATGCTGGACTCGAGACGCCGAAATCGTCGGCGCAATACTTGACCTCTGGCAGCAACGCACTAGGAATATCCAGAATTCCAAGCAACTCGTCATCCCAGCGGTTCTCAGCGATATTGTAAAGCAGGGTGCGCGAGGCATTTGTCGCGTCGGTCGCATGCACGGCGCCATCGGTGAGTTTCCATATCAACCAGGAATCGATGGTCCCAAAGCACAGCTCCCCCGCCTTGGCGCGCGCGCGGATCGACGGGTCTTGATTCATCAACCAGGCGAGCTTGGTCCCGGAAAAATAGGGATCGAGCAAAAGCCCAGTCTTCGCAGTGAAAGTTGGCTCCAGGCCCCGCGCCTTCAAATCCGCGCAGATCGCCGACGTACGACGGTCCTGCCAGACGATAGCGCGGCCGAGCGGCGTCCCGGTCGCGCGCTCCCAAAGGACCACGGTCTCGCGTTGATTGGTGATACCGATGCCGGCGAGGTCGGCGGCGGTGATCTCCGCAGCGTCGATAGCGCGGCGCGCGGTGGCGATGACGCTTCGCCAAATTTCCTCGGCGTCATGTTCGACCCAACCGGAACCCGGGAAATACTGCTCGAACTCTTCCTGGCCGACACCGGCGATCTTGAAGTTTCCATCAAACACGATCGCACGCGAGGACGTGGTCCCTTGATCAATCGCGAGTATATGGGCAGCCATCAAGTGTACTCCGGACGCTATGATACGAGGCCGATCCAGCCAGGATCACTTTCCATCGGCAATTCTAAACTGGAACCGCCTGGAAATCTAAGCCTCCCGTCACACACCTTCACGCCACCGTCGATTTCCAAAGCGTGCCAGCCAGAATCACTCAGCGGCCGGTGACAACCGGTCATCCACGCGCATGTTGAGCCATCGCTCAAGCTCCGACACCTCTGCGTCCGAGAAGCGCAAACCCAGCTTGGTGCGGCGCCAAAGCACATCTTCTGCGTTGACCGCCCATTCGTTTCGAATGAGATAACGAAGTTCAATCTCATGAAGATCCGCGCCAAAACAGCGGCCAAGGTCTTCGATGGACCCGGCATCGCCAAGCAATGACCGGGCCTCGGTGCCATAAAGCCGAAACAAGCGCAGAGCATGGTCGGGCGCAAGAAACGGAAACTTCGCTTGAAACGCTACGAGTTCGATCTCGAAATCGGTTGGGCCAAAATAACCACCTGGCAGAGCGGTGGTGCCGGTCC
>JAPKDN010000774.1 GCA_028822575.1 Alphaproteobacteria bacterium
TGCAGGCTACCTGCCTCGGCCAACGCGTATTCGGCGCAAGCCCCGTGGCGGATGGAAGCGACCACTCCCGTCCTCTCTGCCGACCCCTCGGGGCCTTCGCCCAATACCACCACCTCACCAGCCAAATTCATCCCCGATGTGATAGGTAGCTCAAGCTTCAACTGGTACTTGCCCTGACACAGCAGGGTATCCAGGAAATTGATACTGGCCGCCACGACCCAAATCAGCGCCTGACTAGGCCCGGGTATCGGGATCGGCACGGTCTCGATACCGACACCAGAGAGATCATCGGTAGCCGTGACACAGACGAGGGCACGCATGGTGTTCACGGTTAGCTATTCCTTGATGAGTGCACGACGTGGGCAGCGAACAGCCCTTCGAAGCGATCGTCAAGTTCTGGTAATGACCTGAGGTTCCACCGCGGTACTACCGTCTAATCGCGTTCTCGGCGAATCATCCGCTCCCCCGTTCTTGCCACCGGTGCCAGCCTCGATGGTGGGGAGCTCTGCCATCCATCCTATTTCCTGGAAGACTTCCCCCTGATTGGACTATTTCCCCTCCCTCGCCCCCCACCGTACACTCCTGTCAAAGAAATGCAGGCGAAGGACATGGAAGACAATAGCCGGCGCGCGAACTAGAAATATTTCCAATCCTCGCACAGACTCATCCCTATCGGCTAAGCCTGTAATGGCACCGGTGTCAGCACCGCCTTGCCGTCAAAATGGGCGCGGATGTTGGCATAGACCAAATCCCCCATCGCGCGGCGGGTCTCGTGGGTGGAACTGGCAATATGCGGGGTCAGTACGACATTCTCCATGCCGATCATCGCCTCCGGCACCGCCGGCTCGCCGTCGAAGACATCCAACGCCGCGCCAGCGATCCGCTCATCTAGCAGCGCCTTGACCAAGGCGTCCTGATCGATGATCGGCCCGCGCGCAGTGTTGACAATGAACCCGTTAGGGCCCAGCGCGTCGAGCACAACGGCGTCGACCACGCCCCGGTTCGTCTCGCCACCTTCGCAGGTCACCAATAAAATATCACTAGACTGGGCAAGCTCCACCGCCCCGGGATAGGATTGATAGGTCATATCGCCCATCGGCTTTATGTCGTGATAACCGATTTGCAGGCCAAACACCTCAGCCCGGCGCGCCACCGCCATACCAATCCGACCCAGGCCCAGAATTCCCAGCCGCTTGCCCCGCACCGTGGTGCCAAGATCCATCCGACCCTTCAGCCATTTACCGTCACGCAGGAAGCGCTCGGACTCGCCTATCCGTCGGGGCAGCATCAGGATAAAGGTCATCGCCAGATCCGCGACATCACCGGTAAGCACCTCCGGCGTATGGGTGACGATCACGCCTCGGGCCTGGGCCGCAACGACATCAGTCGCGTCGAACCCGACGCTGAACGAAGCGATAAGCTCGAGGTTTTCCAGCCGGTTGATCAGATTGGCATTCGGCCCCTTTATGCCGCTGGCGATGATGCCCTTGATGCGGGACCCGATCTCCTCGAGGAGCTTGTCCGGATCGGCGGGATCGATGAAGTCGTGGATCGTGTGTTCCTTTGCCAACCGCTCGATCAAGGACGGCGGCACCTGCGCAACTTGAAGCAAATCGGCCATGATTGAGAACTCCTTTGTGCGTACAAAATCCTAGTCCTTGGTTTTGCATGGCACCGCGCGCGCGGCAAGACCATGGACTAGACCTTCGCTACCGCCCCCACGTCATCCTGCCAAAGGGCGCGAACCATTCCCCTAAATTTGCTTCCTTATTAGCCGTCTGGATCATGGCCAGGGTCGAATCACGGAAGGCATTGATAGGTCGAAGAATGGGTCCTGCCCTTCGGCAAGATGGCGTCTATTAGCCAAATTCGGGCGGAGAAACGACCTCAGCATCATCCCAGATCTGTTGAACACGCCCGCCGGCGATCGCGGCATTGCCCGCGCTCCACCCCCCCGCTTACAATCCTGGTGAACCTGCCAAACAAGCACACAACATGAAGAGGGAATTCCGTGTCTGACAGCATCAAAATGCCAGTCGAGGAGACGCACATCATGATGTTCGCGCGCTCGATTGGGGACGATAACATCGTCTATCAGAATGCCGAAGCCGCCGCCAGTACCGAGCCGGGCCATGTCATTGCACCGCCAACCTTTGCACGCGCGGTCGCCCAGTTTGATCCGGAGTATCACCTACGCCTGAAGACCGGAGTGAAATGGTTCGGCTCCGGCAAGAACCCAACCGGCCTGACCGAGCCCGCCAAAAGCACTGGCGGCCTGCATGCAGAGCAG
>JAPKDN010000775.1 GCA_028822575.1 Alphaproteobacteria bacterium
GCAAGATCACGACACCTAGCATCCACAGCAGCTCGCGCGGCGCCTTATAGGAACCGTAGTAAAGCCCGCGGAACATATGGATATAGACGACGATAAAGAAGAAGCTGGCGCCATTAGCGTGGATATAACGGATCAGCCAACCATAATTCACGTCGCGCATGATGCGCTCTACGGACTGGAAGGCATAATCCACATGCGGTGTGTAATGCATCGCCAAGACGATGCCGGTCACCACCATGATTACCAGCACGATTCCGGCCAGCGAGCCAAAGTTCCACCAGTAGTTCAGGTTCTTGGGCGTGGGATACTCATGCAACTCATGGTGCATAAAGGTGAACACCGGCAGCCGGTGGTCAATCCAGCGAACGACCGGATTCGAAAAATTGGGGCCACTCATCAATCAGCTCCTCATCCGATCCGGATCACCGTGTCCGAGATATACTCGTACGGTGGCACCTGAAGATTGGCGGGCGCCGGCCCCTTACGGATCCGGCCGGAGGTGTCATAGTGCGAACCGTGGCAAGGGCAGAACCAGCCACCCCAGTCACCGCGCGCATCGGTCGCCTTTTGACCCAGCGGCACACAGCCAAGATGAGTGCAGACACCGACAAGCACCAGCATCGCAGGCTTATCTGTGCGCTCGCTATCCACTTGCGGATCCGGAAGATCGTTGATGTCAACCGCCGCTGCCTCTTCGATTTCCTTCGCCGTGCGATGCCGCACGAATACCGGTTTGCCGCGCCAGACAATGGTAACCGCCATGCCTTCCTCTACGCCGGAAAGATCAAATTCGGTTGTCGCCAATGCCAAGGTATCGGCGGCAGGGTTCATCTGGTGAATGAGCGGCCAGGCGACACATGCGGCGCCTACAGCTCCCATCGTAGCGCTGGCGACATGGATAAAATCGCGCCTAGTCGCACCGTCGTGAGTTTCAGCCATCGGGTCTAGCCTCTCCCCTTCGTCGAAATACATGGCAAAGTGGTACACGGTATTTCATCGGTGCGCCTTCGCCATACCTGCGACACGTGGTCGCGATTGCCTCCACGCGGTCTCTCGCGCGCGGCGCCTAGATCATATACTTCAGGGAGTGGGCAAATGCAAAGAATCGCGATGAACGGCTCTAATTACGCCCCACCAACGACCATGGAGTAGGCATGCGCCTCGCGTTGTATCAGCCGGATATTCCGCAGAACACCGGCACAATAATGCGGCTCGCCGCCTGTTTTGGAGTTACCCTTGATATCATAGAGCCCTGTGGATTCGTCTTTTCGGACTCTAAACTCCGCCGGGCCGGGATGGACTACGCTGACCGGGTGCTGGTCGAGCGCCATGCCTCATGGGAGAAATTCCTAGAGGATCGTGCGTCTGGTCGATTGGTTCTTTTGACCACTAAATCCACCGCGCCAATTACGGATTTCACATTTCAGGTAGACGACCTTCTGTTATTAGGCTCTGAGTCGTCGGGCGTCCCGGACTCTGTGTATGAGGCGGTCGACGGGCGTCTGCGAATTCCGATGCGATCGGGAGAGCGTTCTCTCAACGTCGCCGTATGCGCTGGAATCGCCTTGTGGGAGGCCCTTAAGGACACTGGATCGCTCCCTAGTGGAGATTGACGCTGTTCAAGAATACCCACCGACGGGCATAAGGCCCGGTCAGTCGAAATCACCGGGCCGGACTGTATATTCCAGAATACGGCGCTTTTCAGAAAGAGTCGGGTCAAGCGAGACAGCAGTATCCAAGGCCAGGCGGGCGGGCTCGATCTCACCTTGTATCCAAAGCGTCTTTGCGAGCAGGAAGTGTCCTTCGCCCCCGGCGACACCACGGCACAAGGCCTCGCGAATCGCCGCCTCCGCCGCGATGAAATTGCCGGCGGCATATAATGCTTCGGACAACCGGGTCAAAATTAGGGCATCCGCCGGGTCGGTCATGTTGGCGCGCCGTACATCGTTCAGAGCGCGCTCTGGTAGTCCCAATGGCGCCTGGCACATGCTGCACAGCATCAAAGGCCGAGCAAGACCGGGCATTATAACCGCGACGGCCCGCGCACCCTGGAGTGCGCGCCGCCAATGCTTGGCCGCTAGAGCTGTTTCCGCGCGCTCCCAATGGGCGTTGACGATTGATCGCGGGTCTCGCGCAATCATCGCACGACCTCCCGCCGCTTGATCCACCACACGGACGGGCCAAGATCATCGACCGTGGCGTCGACGATTTCACCATCTCTCGCGTTTTCATGACGCATCCGCTCGATGACGTCTCGAGAAACAAAAGCCTTGAAACGCTGTCGCT
>JAPKDN010000044.1 GCA_028822575.1 Alphaproteobacteria bacterium
CGGTCTGCTTGGTGACCAAGACCTCGCCAAGCATTTCTCCGGCGCTGGCACGAACGTCCTCGACGCTCTTGACGACCCGGACGCCGCCCTTGTCGGCCTCATTGCCTTTGAAGCGACCGGCACCGCGCCCACCCGCGTGAATCTGTGACTTCACCACGTAAACAGGGCCGCCGAGTTCCTTGGCGACGGCGACGGCTTCCTTGGGCGTATAGGCTACACCGCCTTTCGGAACGGCGACACCGAATTTGGCCAGGAGTTGCTTAGCCTGATATTCATGAATATTCATACGGTCTCGTTCTCGCTGACCAAGGAGTTTCGCGGATCGACACGAGCGACATCACCTGTTCGATTGCCAACAATGATGCGCTGTACCGCCCGCGTCATCTTGTGTTCCAACAAGCGAGCAATCCCAATTTCACTGTAGGCGGCACTCTGGCCCGGCGCAACCGGAGAGCTGCCTTGGGTGATCGCAATCTCACTGGATTCGTGGGGTTTATCAAATCTTACTCGCGACCTCGTTCAACTCGAGCACTGCCGCGATGGAATGGTCGAACATCGCCCGCTCTTCGGCGTTCATCTCGATTTCCACGATCCGCTCGACACCGCCAGCACCAAGTACGGCGGGAACCCCGACATAGATACCATCAAGGCCATATTGTCCGTCACAATAGGCGGCGCAGGGCAGCACCCGCTTTTTGTCCAGAAGATAAGCCTCCGCCATTTCAATCGCCGAGGAGGCCGGCGCGTAGAACGCCGAGCCGGTCTTCAGCAATCCAACGATCTCCGCGCCACCGTCGCGGGTCCGCTGAACGATTTGGTCGATCTTCTCCTGGGTGCTCCAACCCATCTTGATCAGATCGGGCACCGGAATACCGGCAACGGCGGAATAGCGGACCAGCGGCACCATCGTGTCGCCATGACCACCAAGGACGAAAGCCGTTACATCGCCCACTGAAACGTTAAATTCCTCAGCGAGGAAATACCGGAAACGCGCGCTATCCAGTACGCCGGCCATGCCGACAACCCGGTTCGTGGGCAGACCGCAGGCCTTTTGCAGGACCCCGACCATCACGTCGAGTGGGTTGGTGATGCAGATCACGAAAGCGTTGGGGCAGTTGTTCTTGATGCCTTCGCCGACGGCGCCCATGACTTTGTAGTTGGTGCCGATCAGGTCATCGCGACTCATGCCGGGCTTGCGGGCGATGCCAGCAGTCACGATTACTACGTCGGCGCCCTTGAGCGCGACGTAGTCATTCGTGCCGGTAACATTGGCGTCGAAGCGTTCCACTGGAGACGCCTCGGCGATATCCAACGCCTTGCCCTGAGGCATGCCGTCCACGACATCGAAAAGTACGACATCACCCAATTGCTTTAGCCCAGCCAACAGGGCGAGCGTACCGCCAATATTGCCTGCGCCAATGAGCGCTATTTTGTTGCGGGCCATGACGGTCTCCAGTCTCGAAAGTTCCGTTTGATGCGAGTCTATTGTTGTTCGCCATGCGATGGCGGCCTATCTGCGCGCGGTTTAGCGCGATTCCGTGACCTGGGCAAGGTCGCCTGGGGTTCTGTTGGAATTACTTTTGGCTCGTGAGATTAGAACTTGGGCGCGGCCCGCTCGATGCGGTGCAGCTCATCTAGGCCTGGCTTGATCTTGGCGACCAGAAACTCGGCGCGCCGGTCGGGGCTTCCACCGCGGTTGGGAAAGGCATTTTCCCATTCATCGACCTTGACCGTCAGACCGCAGAGTACTTCGGACAACGACGTCTGATGAGCCATAATAAGTTGGGGGACTTTATTATAAGTCTCGATCGTGACCTCGTCCCAATTAATAACAACATTCTTGTCGAATTGGTTGAAACGCCGGGTCACGTTCTTCGATAGGAACGAAAGTACCTGCTCCATTCCCTTGAAGCTCTGCTGCATGCGGGTATTGTTGCGCAGCTTCGCGCTTCCCTGGATCGCAAGCATCCATTCGATCATCGTTTCTAACTTGGGGACGACATAGTCGAAATGGCTCCGGTAGTAGGATAGCGACATGAAAACGTCGCCAAAATCCTCCAGCATGTTCAGGAGCTCCTCGACCGTCTTACCGAGGGCTTCGGACATGCCCTCGATTCTGGATCGCACCGCCCGTTGATCCGGGTTCGATATCAGGTCGAGCAATGCCTGTGTATCATCCACGTCCAGGGTCTTGCCGCCATAGATATACCTAAGCAAGGGCCGGGTTAGTTTGCGCATGAACGGGAATAGTTCTCGACGCTTGGCACTTGATAAGTACAATCCCTCGCCTGAATTCACCTGAATCCCCGCGTCCCGTAGGCCCCGCCGCAAGGAATAACAGTCAAAGCTTTTGAGAGTTTCCAGCTTGCGAAGGATCGCCATATCCTCAGAAAGCGTCTCGGTCGCTCCCTTAAAGAAATCAGGAATTTCATCGACCGTGATTTGCGCGCTCCCCGTGTCGGACTCTCGATAGAGTTCGATGCGGGTTTCCATGCGGACGTTTTTAATCAATCGCGCCTTGCGCAACCCAGGATCCTTAATCGGCACGGTACCTAACGGCAGGGTGTGAATGGAATCACGGTCATAGTCTGACACCAGGGCGTCGGTGGGAACGATATCCGCGTGTCGATGTGCGTTGATTGTGTCTACCACGAACCTTTTCTTCGCTTGGTTATTTCCACCGAGTGCCGTCGCCCGGAGAGTACCCAATACTTAAACAGCAGTTTACGTTAAATGTAACCCCTTTTTGCCCCGCCTCAACATCACGAGACGTTGATATCCAGGGTGCGTACGTTAATCAAGCCGCTTCGGCGGTGTTTGCGCGGGCCGCCTCGATATAGTCCGCCGACTGAATTTCCATAAGCCTGGAAATGGTTCGATCAAACTCGAAACCCCAGTCGTCGCCAGCGTACAGGCTTTGTGGTGGGGCATCGGCGGAAAGCATCAAATGGATACGATTATCATAAAATGTATCTATCATCGTCATGAAACGTCGCGCCGAATCGTGCCTCTCACTGTTCATGATTGGCACGTCGGTGATGATTATCGATCGGTACCGCCGGGCGATTGCAAGAAAGTCACCCGGCCCAAGCGGCGATTCGCAAAGGTTCGAGAATTTGAATTGGGCGACCGAGCCCTCGGCTTTCGGCACAACTATCTCGCGGCCTCGAAATTCAATTCTTTCAAGCTTGCCTGGACGACCGTCGGTCAAGTCCTCAAAGGCCAGATTCAGCGCCCAGTCTGATACCGGTCCGTTGGGAATATGATAGACGCTCATTCCCTTAAGTCGGTCGAGCCGGTAGTCGCGCCCGTCGGCGAGATGCAGAACTTCCAGACGTTTTTGGAGGATGGCGATAAAGGGCAGGAACAGATCTCGCTGCAATCCATTCTTGTAGAGTTCATCGGGGTGTCGGTTTGACGTCGCCACCACGACGACGCCAAGTTCGAACATCGCGTGAAATAACCGTGAGACGATCATCGCGTCTGCGATGTCGCGAACCTCGAACTCATCGAAACAAAGCAGCCAGTTCTTGTCGGCTAGCCGCACTGCCGTTGGCCGGATCGGCTCGGCGTTTTTCGAGACTTTGTTGGATTGGCGCCATTCATGGATCAGTTCATGAGCGTCTTGCATGAACTCATGGAAATGTATGCGGCGTTTTCGTTCCACCGCCACGCCGTCGAAGAAGAGATCCATCAACATCGACTTACCGCGGCCGACGGCGCCGTAGATATACAGCCCGTGTGGCGCCTCCACTGCCGCCCGCTTGCCGAACCCGAAACGCTCTACCCAACCTGATTTCGACAAGGCGGGCCGGTACCCTTCCAGACGTTCATGTAGCGCCTGAAGTTTTTCAACCGCAACGCGTTGTGCCGGGTCCGTGTTCACCTCTCCGGAGGCGAGCAGCGCCTCATAGCGCGAAATGGGGCCGTCATTGGGGTTCATGCTTAGCGACCGCCAGCAACGTCCACGATCGCGCCAGCGCAATAGCTGGCCCCGTCGCTCAACAGCCAGACGATCACTTCGGCGACTTCCTCGGGTTGTCCGACCCTGCGAATGGGAATACCCGGAACCGCGTTCACCGCTCGGTCGGGGAGGCCTGCCGCGGCGTGGATTTCTGTATCGATCATCCCTGGTGACACTGCGTTGACCAACACGCCTTCAACGGCGACTTCCCGCGCCAAGCCGAGCGTGAAGGAGTCAACCGCGCCCTTGGACGCCGCGTAATGCACGAACTCGTTCGGAGAACCCAGCCGGGAGGCCACGGAGCCAAGATTGACGATCCGCCCTCCCGAGCCGCCATTCTTGGTCGACATCCGCCGTACCGCCTCACGACAGGAAATCATCAAGCCAATAACGTTCAGGTTCATGACCTGACGCATTGCGTCGGCGGACATGTCCTCAACCCGGGTGCCGCGCCCGGCGGTCCCGGCGCTGGTAACCAATCCTTTCACTGGCCCAAGCTCCCGCTCCGCAGTCTCGAAAAGCCGCAGGATGTCAGCCTCTTCGTTCATATCACCTTGCACGGTGATCGCCTTGCACCCGGCGGCCCGGACCTTGAGCGCCACCCGGTCTGCGGCTTCCGCGTCACGCGCGTAGTTCACCGCGACATCCCAACCATCTTCCGCGGCCCTGATCGCCGTCGCCGCGCCAATGCCGCGGCTTCCCCCGGTCACAATCAATAAACCCTTTCTCACGAGCGTCTCCTTAAATATAGCCGTATTTTGTTATCCGGTCCGATTTTAGACCGGCATTCCCGCGACTTGGTACTACGGTGTTATTTAGCGCTTGCCACTTTCTCTGTCACAATAACACGAGCGTTGGCGGTTAGCTTCTCCGCCACCGCTGGCGTTGCCTTGGCTTGGGCCGACATCATGTGCGTGCCTCGGGAAGAGTCCATCACCAGTTGCCCCATCATCGAGCGGCAGGTGAAATCGACGGCGCCAATTCGAAATTCACGCCCCAGGAAGGCCTTATTGATCGCGGCGATTTCCTGACCCACTTGGGCATAGAGGCGGGTCCGTAAACCGGCCAAGGCGCTCTCCCGTTCGCTCAGGGTGGGGGTATAATCGATACCTTGAATTCGAAAACTGCGGCCCGGCCAGCTCGCGCTTTTGATCGTCGCGCCAAGCGGTAACAGAACCGCAGTGGGCAGGTGCGACCCGGCCAACACCAGCCAGCGTTCATACCTGGTTTCATCGCGTAGCTTGTTAAACCGTGTCAGGCGCCATTTTGCCTTTAACAAGATGTTTTTGAGATCGCGTTTGACCTCCGCCCGCGCGGCGCCGAAATTCCCGGTGGTTATGGCCAGGTCTACCGTGACGATAACGGTCGTAGTATCTGTTTCGATTCGCTTCTCGGCCGACGGTTCGAGGATGATTTCATCCTGGCGCGGCGGGATTTGCGCCCGAGCGCCCGTGGCGTTCAGAGAGACCAGCGCCGCGATGATCAGGGCCACGACGACCGGCATTGGTGAAAACGTCGAGAAAAGCTGTATGAAAAGGGCCCCGGTGAGGTTTGCGATGGCGGCCACTGAAATCTAAAGTCTGGGTGAAAGGATGGCAATCCGGAGACGAAAAGGTACACTTGGTCCGAATGTTGCCACCAGTGGGTCCGCTCATGTCCAGCCATACCTTTTTTTGTGTCGATGCGCATACCTGTGGTAATCCGGTTCGCGTGGTTGCGGGCGGTGCCCCCATGCTTGTCGGCGCCAACGCCATCGAACGGCGGGCCTATTTTCTGGAGAACTTGGATTGGATCCGCACCGGCTTGATGTTCGAGCCGCGCGGCCATGACATGATGTCTGGCTCGATTCTGATTCCGCCGACCCGCGACGACTGCGACGCCGGCATTCTGTTTATCGAGACGTCGGGATGCCTGCCGATGTGCGGTCATGGCGTCATTGGCACCGTCACCGTCGCCATCGAACGCGGTCTGGCGACTCCAAAAGAACCTGGCCGTCTGGTTCTCGACGCGCCGGCTGGGCGCATAGTCGCCGATTATGGCATGGACGGAGAGCACGTGGATTGGGTGCGCCTGACAAACGTAGCCTCCTATCTGCACGCGCGTGATCTGAGGATCACCTCGCCGCATTTGGGTGCCTTGACCGTGGATGTAGCATATGGCGGGAATTTCTACGCCATCGTCGAACCGCAGAAAAACTTCACCGACATGGCCGACTACAAGGCATCGGAGCTGGTTGACATGGCCCGCGAGCTGCGCCGCGTGATGAACGAGGCCTATGAATTCACGCATCCCGACGAACCGGCGATCCAGGGCCTATCGCACATCATGTGGACGGGAAAACCAACTCAACCCGGCTCGGATGCCCGCAACGCGGTCTATTATGGCGATAAGGCCATCGACCGGTCACCCTGCGGCACTGGCACATCAGCGCGTATGGCGCAGTTGGCTGCGCGCGGGCGCTTGAAGACTGGCGATCATTTTGTCCATGAAAGCATCATCGGCAGCCAGTTCACCGGCCGCGTAGAAGCGGACACCAGCGTTGCCAACCTTGCGGCTATCATTCCCTCGGTCCAGGGCTGGGCGCGGATCACCGGGCTGAACACTATCTTCATTGATGATCGGGACCCTTACGCACACGGCTTCGTGGTGGTTTAGGGCGTTTTAAGATCGATCGGGAAATACGCCAGCCATGCCGAATTCGACGCGGGTCAGACCAACCCTCGATAGACCAGCACCGCCGCTCCAGCGACCGATGCAAGGGTGAGGACGAAGAACACGGCGAGCCTGGCGGGGTGAAGAACCCAGCTTAATCCTTTAAGAATTGCGCCTACCCATGATCCTTCAAGTGGCGGGTTATAGAACACAACCGCGCAAAACGCTGCCGGACCGGAGGCCAGAATAAACCCGATCCCGTAGGAATCGGTCACCGCGAGCAGTCCACCGTAAATCGCCGGATAGATCATCATCGCGACCGAGGTGAATGCCAGCACCCCACCGGTGATCCCGCCGACATGGCCTTCCGGGGCGAGACGCGCGGTCTCGGCCAACAGGACCCCATGCCAACTGAGCGATGTGATGTTGTAGACGATCGCCACGGCGATGATCGCGTTCAGGCTCCATCCGGCACTGTAGAACCCGGTGAAGATCGCCGAGATCGTCGCGAACACACAAAGCGTGCCAAGGACGATCCTTGGCGAGACAATGGTGCTTCCAAGGTAACCCCAGAGAATGCGGGCGACGATAGCGGTCACGCTGGCGACGGCAAAGGCGGATCCAGCTTCAACTTCGGTATAGTCCAGCCGATCAATCAAAAACAGGATGAAAAACCCCGACCAAATCGCCTGAAGACCGCCGAGGGCGAATGAGAGCAGGGCTAGATCTCGCAGCTTGGCGTCATTGACCACGACCCGCATGGTCTGTGCTGCGCCGGAGAAAGAGAACTTGGTATCTGGCTTGCGGTCGGAGTCGAAATGAGCGCGTAGCGGTTGTAGAACCACCGCGATCAAATAGACCAGGAGCGCGCATACGAATGAGGTGCTGAAAGCGTCGAGGTGGATCGAACCGCGCAATGTCGCGCTGTATATGCCAAGTCCGAGAAGGGCTGGAATCAATAACCCGCCGATCAGCGCGCCCACCGGAACGCCGGTTTGTTTGACCGAGAAGATCAGGGGGGCCAAACGTGGCGGACAGAAGCGCGCCAGGATGTGCGAGCTTGCCGGAGTCGAGACCGATGCCGCGCCGAGCAGGATCGCTGCCAGCGGATACAGCCATAAAATACCGGTCGAGATCACCAGGAGGCTGCCGCCCATGAAGATAAGGCAAAACTGACTGATCCTAAGCGGGCCGAACTTTACGATCATTGCGCCGCAGCCCATGGCCGCGGCGATCGCCGCGATGTTCTGGACAAACAAATAGAGGCCGAGCCAGGCCCGTGAGATCCCGAACTCCTCGGCGAGACGGTCGGCGAGGAACGGCATCACGATCTGGCAGACATACGAGAAAGCTTGCTGCAACAGCATAGATGATGTGGCAAGCGCCAGCACCACCCGCCAGTCGAAGCGCTCCATATTCACGGCAGCGATGCCGTCTCACGGATCTGGATATTAACCTCGACCAGCATGCCTGGCGCGGTTAGCGGCGGCGGGTTCAGCAATTTGATCCGAACCGGGATCTTCTGGGTCGACTTCAGCGATTTCGCGGTGCTGTTGTTCCCGCCGGGTGCGAGATCGGCGACGGTGACCATACCGATCTGGATTACCTCGCCCTTGAAGGTCTCGTAAGGATAGGCGTCGAGATCCACCCGCACGGTCTGGCCTATGCGCACAAGGCGGATCTCGTCCTCGCCGATATTCGCCTCTATCCAGATGTTCGCCGGGTCGTGCACGAGCAGCAGGTCGTCGGCATCTTCAACGTACTCGCCAATATTCTTGAATATTCTATCGACTACGCCGTCGATTGGGCTGCGGATCACACGGTCGGCTATATCGACTTCCTGCTCCTTGATCTGAGCCTCGAGCCGCTGGCCCTCGATCTCAGATATTTTTATTTCCTCGTCTAAAACCGCGATTTCCGCGTGCTCGGCTTCAATTTCGGCGATCTCGCGCTGGGCGACCTTTACCCGGGCACTCGCTACACTGACCTGACCGGCGAGATCGAGCACCCGGTCCTCGTCATCTTCCTTGGTCTGCTCCGGCGTCAGTTTCTTGGAGACTAGGAACATTGCCCGCTTGAGCTTCTTCTTAGCGAGCTGGTGGCGATTCACCAGCGCCTGGCGTTCGACCTCCAACGCCCGCACCAATTGGCGCTTGGTGGCGGTTCGGGCGTTAAGATCAGCCGCCAGTGCTTGCTTTTCCGCCATTAACTTGCTGGCCTCGGCCGTCGCGCTGGCGATATCCGCTTTCAGGGCTGCGATCCGCTGTCGTACCGCACCGGCCTTCATCGTGACCAGCACATCGCCGGCGCTCACCCGATCGCCTTCTGACACCTCGATTGTCTCAATGGTGCCGTTAACCCGGCTGGCGATCCGTGTCAGGTCGGTGCGGATGCGGGCGTCGAACTCGTACACATGAGTGAACCAATAAAACAGCTCATACGAGCCGAAAGCCAACATGCCGACGACGGACAAAAGCCCGAGCCATTTCAGCATTCCGCGTCTTTTCGGTGACAGCGCCATGAGTTCTCGATGATGTTGATGACTTGCCCGCTAGAGGCGGAACCTCCAAGACAATCCAATTTGGAGGCTGCGTCAAATGATGCTCGCAAGCACGGCGAGGAAACCTTGATCGTGATTAAAAACGTCTCGCGACCGCAGGTCGAACGCGACCCGCCCCCTTCATGCCATCACCGCCCGCACTGCCACTTCCAGCCGTTCCACCGTCGCCAGCACCTCGGCCTCGATCGGTGCGCTGTAAGGCACCACGACATCGGCTCGGGTCACCCGCTTGATCGGCGCTTTCAGCGCGTGGAAACAACGCTCGGCCGCCAACCCGGAAACCTCGGCGGCAAAACCGCAGGTTCGGTTGGAATCATCAAAAACCACCAGGCGCCCGGTCTTATTGACCGATGTCTCCAGGCCCGCCTTATCAAGCGGTAGCAGAGTGAGGGGGTCCCAGACCTCAACCGAAATTCCCTCCGCTTTCATCCGCTCGGCCAAAGCCAAAGCCTGCAAGGCGTGTGGGCCACCGGCGACCACGGTGACATCGGTGCCGGCGCGGCGCACCACGCCTTGGCCCAACGGGGCGATCACCAGCTCTTCCGGCACTTCGCCCGAGGTTCCATAGACCCCCGCCGGCGCGAAGACTGCGACCGGGTCGTCCTCGACGATGGCGGCCAGCAACAGCGACTTGGCATCCGCCGGCGTTGTTGGAAAAACCGTTTTGATCCCGGCATGTAGGAAATACGGGTAAGGATTGTCCGAATGCTGTCCGGCGCGCCCGCCGCCAGCTCCGGCGCCCATGATCAGATAGGTCACGGGAAGGAAACGCTGACCGCCCAGCATATAGGGGAGCTTTGCAGCCTGGTTCGCCAATTGATCGAAGGCGGGATAGATCAGGGATGAGACCTGAAACTCGACGATAACCCGTCCGCCCGCCAGCGCTGCGCCGGTCGCGAAGCCGGTGAACGCGGCCTCTGAGATCGGCATGTCAATCACCCGCGCGTCGCCAAACCTCGTATAGAGGCCCCGCGATTCAGGCCGAATATCGCCGCGCATATTCTCACCGATCATGAAGACCGAGGGGTCGGCCTCCATGGCTTGGAACAAGGCCTCGCGGATTGCTTCGACATAATTCAGTTCCCGGCTCATTCGTCTACTCCCCTGGCGGGAAGACCGGCATAGGTGCGGGCATACATGAAATCATAGGCGCTGGACGGGTCCGGACGCCGACTATTGCGGGCGAAACCCAGGCCACCATCGAGTTCGCTCTCGACGTCGCCATCGACTCGCGCCCGTTCGTCCGGTGACCAACGTCCCTCCTCGATCAATTGATTCGCTAGACGCTCGATCGGGTCCTGGGCGCGTGCCTCTAGACGCTCGACCTCCGGGCGTTCATCTTGCCAACCCGGTCCCGCCGAGACGTTGTGGACCGAGTAGCGGTAGGTCGCACATTCCAAAAAGCTCGGCCCGCCGCCATCTCGCGCGCGCTCCACCGCGCGTTCGGCGGCCGCGCGCACGCCCCGAACATCCATGCCATCCACCGCCTCGACCGCCAGGCCAAAGCCCGTGGCCCGGTCCAGGATCGATCCCTTGAGCACCTCGCTAATCGGCGTGGTCACCGCGTAGCCATTATTCTCGCAGACGAAAACCACCGGCAGATGCAGCATCGTGGCGAGATTGAAACTCTCCAACAGCACGCCCTGGTTCATCGCCCCATCGCCGAAGAACGGCACCGCGACATGGCGGTCGCCCCGGGTCTTGAACATAAAGGCGGCCCCGCAAGCCATCGGCGCGCCAGCCCCGACCATGCCGTTCGCGCCAAAGATGCCGAGGTCGATATCGGCGATATGCATCGACCCGCCGCGGCCCTTGTTATAGCCGGTCTCCCGGCCCAACAGCTCGGCCAGCATGCGCGCCGGATCACCGCCCTTGGCCAAGATATGGCCATGCCCCCGGTGGGTGCTGGTGATTACGTCATCGGGTCCCAGCGCCGAGCAGACCCCGACGGCGATCGCCTCCTGTCCGGTGCTGACATGCACCGCGCTTTGAATTTCGCCGGCCCGAGTCAGGTCCACGGTCATTTCCTCGAACCGGCGGATAAGCCGCATGAGCCGATAACGCGCGATCTCGGGGCCATTATCGGCGGTGTTGATATCGGACATGCACCTCGCCCCTACAGAAGATCATCCACCAACTCCCGGTAATGCTGCATCGCCTTCAGATGAGCCTCGGCGCCACGTTCGGCCATACGCTTGTGAGGCGCGCGGCCATACCAGTTGTTCAAGGTTATGTGGCTGACACCGGCATCCTTCCAAAACTTGAAATCGGCGCGCAGCTTTTCGTCGTTACCATCACCAACCGAAGTCCAGATCTCCAATCCGACATCTGCGGGGTCCCGGCCTTCGGCGCGGATATAGCCACGCAAGGTCTCGAAAGCCTGGAGCGCGGTGTCGTCCGGCGGAAAGGCCAACATGATCCAGCCATCGGCGAGCTTGGCTATCCGTCTGAGCATCCGGTCGTCATGGCCGCCGAACCAAAGCGGGATCGAGCCGCCGTTTGGCAGCGGGTTGATCCCGGCGTCGTCAATCTCGTGATAGTCGCCCTTAAAGACCACATGAGTATCGGCCCAAAGCTGGCGCATCACCTCGACCTGTTCGGCGAGGCGTTTGCCGCGATTGGTGAAGTCTTCGTTCAAGGCCTGATACTCGACGGGGTTCCAGCCGCTGCCGATCCCAAACCGGAACCGTCCCTCGGATAATACATCCAACGATGCCGCCTGTTTGGCGACAAGGGCAGTTTGGCGCTGTGGCAAGATCATGACTTGCGTCGAAAACTCGATTGTCTTGGTGCAGGCGGCTAGGAATCCGAACAACACGAATGGATCGTGGAAGAAATCCGCGGAGGTGTTGCGGGTACCCCAATCCGGGCGGTTCGCAATATTGGCGCCCAGCACATGATCTGGC
>JAPKDN010000776.1 GCA_028822575.1 Alphaproteobacteria bacterium
AAAGGTGTCAGAGTTTGCCAAGCACGTATTCAGCGCTGGAAACTTCGAACGCGCCGGGCTCTTCGACCAGCATCTCACTGACCATGCCGTTATCGACAATCATCGCGTAACGTCCGGAACGCACACCCATACCGCGATCGGTGAGGTCCAGGACCTGACCAAGGGCCTTGGCGAGATCAGCGCTGCCGTCGGCGAGCATCATGACATTGTCGCCAACATTATGATCCCGTCCCCAGGCGTCCATAACGAAAGCGTCATTGACGGAAACGCAGGCGATGGTGTCGACACCCTTGGCCCTGATATCAGCCGCCTTGTTCACAAAACCGGGGAGATGCTTGGCGGAGCAGGTCGGGGTGAACGCGCCAGGAACGGCAAATACTACGACTTTCTTGCCGTCGAACAGATCCGAGGTCGACACGTCATCGATGCCGTCGGCCGTTTTGTGTTTCAGCGTGACGGCGGGAACTTTATCGCCAGCCTTGATCGTCATTTGATATCCCCTTTGTTTGATAGGTTCATGCCCGAACCATATTCAAGTCGGACAGAGATGAAGATGGAGTCGGCGACGCGAGCCAACGCCCACAAGATAGGGGTATCACGATGGGAATCCAGCATTATTGCGTCTGCGGCTCGTTTGGAATCATTGACACGGTTGGTTTCGCCTTCTTCGTACCCTTGGCGGCCTCGTTAAGGGTGCTCAAAACCGTCTCATTCGTAAGAAGTTCAGGCAGCGCTAGGCCTTTGGGCGCGCCCGGACCATAAACCGCATTGAAAGGGATACCATAACGGCCGAAGGACGCGAGATAGGCGGCGATCACGGAATTTGGTTTAGTCCAATCGGCCCGCATCGCAATGATTTCATCGCCGGCTAATCGATTAGCGACCTCACCCTGAGCTAGGACCAGTGCTTTGTTGACTTTGCAGGTAAGGCACCAATCAGCTGTTACATCCACCAACACCACCCGCCCGTCTTCAACCAGGTTACGCAGAACAGCGAGGTCGAACTGGATCCAGCCCACGGAGGTTGTGTTTAATGCCGCGGTCTTTAGCGTGGTGCCCTTGGAGATCACGCCGCGCTGGTCGACCGCACTAGCGATAATTATCACGCCGATCGCCAATACGGCGGCCATTGCGGTGGGGAGCTTCGATCTGCGTTGCCTGCTAATCGCGAGGAGCCCCGAAGCGCCGATCAGGAGGGCCACCATGATTGCAAGACTGATGGTAGGAAGTTGCGCGGCCGCGACGCTGATCAGCCAAACTGCCGTGGCGGCGAGCGCCGCGCCGAGGACGACCCTAAGACGGTCCATCCAACGGCCTGGCCGGGGCAGGGCACTAACCAATGACGGTCGTACCGCCACCAACAGATAGGGCAGCGCTAGTCCCAAGCCAAGGGCGGTGAAAATCGCCATGATCTCGATCGGGCCGCGGGCCAGCGCGAAGCCAAGCGCGGTTCCCAGGAACGGTGCCGAACACGGAGTGGCCAACAATGCCGCGAAGGCGCCGGTGAGAAAATGTCCGAAAAGGTTCCGTACGCCGTCACCCTCCTGCCCAGGCGCTGCACCGACGGGACCCAAGGCGCCGAGACGCCCGAGGAAAGCTGGCAAGGGAATCTCCAGCCAACCGAACAAATTGGTGGCGAAACCGGTCAGCAGCACAATCATCACCGCCAGGAATAGCGGTTGTTGGAATTGAATGCCCCATCCCACCGCCATGCCAGCATGCTTCATGGCAATGATGCCGCCGGCAAGCATTAGAAAACAGATGATGATCCCAAGCGCCGACGCTACGAAGCTCAAGCGAATTTGCCTCAACTCGCCACCGCCGTGACGCAGGACGCCGAGTAGCTTGAGTGAAAGCACGGGCAGGACGCAGGGCATGAAATTCAGGATGAACCCGCCCAACAACCCGAGCCCCAACATCGTCAGCCATGTGGACAGCGAAACGCCCGGAATGGCGGTCGCCGCGGCGCCAGTAGCCATGCCAACGGTATTCTTAGTTTCAATGAAACGGTCGCCGTCGACGATTGTGAGGGTAACCAACAGCGCGTCGAGACTTCCCCCCTTCGGCAATGACGCTGGCAGCATCAAGGCGGCACTTTGGCTGTTGGAACTCATTTCGATGGAGGGTTTGCCAAACGTGTATCCGGCCCCACCCTCGACGAAAACATCCGGCGCCACGAGCGGCTGATCCGAACGAATTTTTACTTTTATAGAATGTGGTTTTGGCGTGCCTACGGGCTCTACTGCGGTAACCGTCAATCCGGTGCCCTTCAGA
>JAPKDN010000777.1 GCA_028822575.1 Alphaproteobacteria bacterium
CCCTCTCTTAAACCAAGAAAATGCTCTCGACATGGGGTGAGGTCGCGACCTATGGTCCGACCGACGTTCTGGAGGTGTTCAGCCGGAACCGTCACATCAAAATAACGCTTCTGCCTTATATAAGAATCGCGGTTGATTCACACGTTGGGCATTCTAATGAGCGAACATGGGAAAGGAAATTTCTCGCATGGGATCCTGCATCCCATGGCGCTGATCGTGGATACGAGCGGCATCCTGCGGCACCAATACCCCAAAGAGTGCTACTTTGAGGACGCGGACAAAACGGTGTTACTCGCGGCGACGGCCATCCTTTTGGAGAACTGACGCGTGGCTTCAAGCGGTGGTTTGTTTCGATTCCAAGTCCAACAGATACTGCTTAACCGGCAAGCCGCCTCCGAATTTGATCAAGGATCCGTTCGATCCCAATAGTCTGTGGCAGGGGACGGCGATGGCGAGAGGGTTGGCCCCGTTGGCGGCACCGACAGCTCGAATCGCGTTAGGGCGTCCAATACTGGATGCAATCGCGGCATAGGTTCTCGTTTCGCCACTTGGAATCTCAATCAGCGCCGACCAAACGGTTTTCTGAAAATCCGTCCCGACCATCCGCATCGGGAAATCAAACACACGGCGTCGACCGGCGAAATAGTCTTCGAGTTGATGCATTGCGTCGGGATAGAGCGTATCGTCTCGGGGCCAGGTGCCATCGGGTGCGACGGCGTAACAGCCACTTGGGAATCCAATGAGAAATACGTTTCCGACGTGGCCGCCGATGAGCAGCGAACCGACCGGACTATCCATCATCGCGTAGTCGGTTACATATTTTTCAGCCACGTGCTTCATCGCCACCTTCCACTCATCAGAACGATGATCCAACCTAGGTTATTCCTGCTTTCTTTCTAGGCGAGACTCCGATTCAGTGCGAGCCGCCGGTTAGCCGGAGTGGCGACATCAACTCGCATCTCTTAAACCCCAAACATGCTCTTCACATGTAGAACGATTTCATGGACGAGTTGGAGTGGGAAGTTTTCTAGACCCGCGCGAATGAGGCCGCCGCTCGGCTGTTATGGCCAAAAGGAAACATCGCGCTCAGCAAGCGGATCAATCATATTTTCTCTGACACGCTGGTTAACTGGGGCGACAGAGGACAATATGGTTCCTTCCAGCCATCACCCACTTTATAAGTATTGACCCTGTGGGGCTGTCGTCGAGCAGTTTATTGACGGCGCCGGCCAGCAGGCTAATTTTGACAGTCCGGAACAACCCGCGACCATGATGGATGATTTTCTGGGGTAACCAAGATGAGCGATTACCAACCGCCCGCGGACGTGACCGCGCAGACCGCCGAGTTTCTGCGTAAGATCGATTCCCTGAACCTGACGCCGATGGAGGAATTGTCGGCCAAGGAGGCGCGGGAGCAGATGGAACGCGCCGTCGCCGCGCGGGACTTGCCGCCGCCTGAGATCAAGGGCACTCGAGAGTTGCGTATTCCGGGGCCGGCGGGTCTGATCCCGGCGCGGCTTTATCTGCCGCGCGAGAATGCTGCGACGCCGCCCGGTCTGTTAGTCTACTACCATGGCGGCGGTCACGTTATAGGCAGCCTATTCAGTCATGACGCCAGCGCCCGGGGGTTGTGCCACAATGGCCGCTGCGCGGTTCTGTCTATTGATTACAGGATGGCGCCCGAAGATGTGTTTCCCGCCTCGGTCGATGATTGCTATGCCTCGCTTTTGTGGGCCGCTGAAAACGCCAAGAAATTGGGCATCGATGGGACCAAGCTCGCGGTCGGTGGCGACAGTGCCGGCGGAAATCTCGCAGCGACGGTCGCCTTGATGGCGCGCGACCAGGGCGGTCCGAAACTGAGTTTGCAGGTCCTGATCTATCCGCTTGTCGATTATCGCTGCAAGGGCAAGAGCTACGAGCAGTTCGGCAAGGGGTATGGGATTCTCGAAGAATCGACCATGCTCTGGTTTCAGCGGCTCTATCTCGGCGATAATCCGAAGAATCACAATGACTGGCGGGCCTCCCCGCTTCTGGCGGACTCGCATGAGGGTGTGGCGCCTGCGATCATTATCGCTGCAGGATGTGATGTCCTCAGGGACGAAGCCCGGGCCTACGCGGCCAAGCTGGCCAGCGCTGGGATCTCCGTGGACTTCAAGGAGTATGCCGGCGTTCTGCATGGATTCTTTGGTCTGACTCAGATGATCGACGAGGCCGATGCCGCCAATATAGTGGCGGGCCGAGCGTTGGTAGCGGCGATGTCGGGCTAGGCAG
>JAPKDN010000045.1 GCA_028822575.1 Alphaproteobacteria bacterium
CTAGCGAGGCATCTGAGCGCCGCGCATTATCGCGATTTTCCAAGCTGGTAATACAACCTTCTTGCTGGAATCCCGACCCTTCCATCGGTCGGTGCATCAAAAGTTGCTGGAGGGCGCCGCCGACGCTATGCTCTGGCACGTCATGAATAGCCGGCTATCAAACAACGGCTACGAAACGGGACGAATTGCGTTACTGCAGGGAAGGATTACCACCATGCGCAAGACAATTATCGCCCTGAGTGTCATCGGCTTCGGCATCGCCGGGCTGACCGGAGCGGGTCTACCGACCCAGGCCGGCGCTCAGGAAGTTAAGGGACCCAAGGTCACCTGGCGTCTATCACTGTGGGGCAAGCGCCGCGCCTTCACCGAAGGTCTGGAGTACATCTCCAAGACCGCGAGCGAAAAGACCGACGGCAACTTCCAGATCAAACTTTTCTATGGCGAGCAGCTGTCGAAGAGTAAGGAGAATCTAGACGGAATCTCCGTCGGTGCGTTCGAGGCCGCTCTGTTCTGTGCCGCGTATCATCCCGGCAAGAACCGTCCACTGAACGTGCTTGATCTTCCGTTCCTGCCGCTTGGCGACCTGGACGTGATGATCAAGGTTCACCAGAAGGTTTACGCGCATCCCGCCGCCAAGAAGGCTTTGGCGAACTGGAACGCGGTTCTGTATATGCCGAACGTGCTGCCCCAGTACGAGTACATGGGCAAGGGTAAGGCTCCAAAGAGCGTCGCCGACTTCAAGGGCATGCGTTTGCGGGCCCTGGGCGGCATGGGCCGCGCGGCCAAGGCCATCGGCGCCGTGCCGACGACGGTACCAGCATCCGAGACGTATACGGCACTGCAGCGCGGCACCGTAGACGCCATTGGTTTCCCGTACACGTACACCTTCGCGGCGTACAAGCTGGACGAGGTCGCCGACTGGTACACCACCAACATGGCGCTCGGAACGGTTAACTGCCCGATCGTCTTCAACGCTGACTCCTACGAGGTTCTCGCGGATCAGTACAAGAAACTGCTCCAGGACCTGATCCCCGGCGCCGTCGTGGCTCAGAAGGCCGCTTATGTGGCCAAGGATGTGATCAACAAGGCGAAGTGGGCGGCTGATCCTAAGCTGACCGCGATTACCATCCCCGAGGCCGAGATGGTCGAGTTCCGCAGGATCGGTGGTGAGCCACTCTGGAATGATTGGGTCAAAGAAAACGAGGGCAAAATCCCAGCGCAAGAACTGCTGGATCTCGTTTTGAAAGCAGCCAAGGGCGGCTGATAAACTGACTCTTGGAAACAACTGAAGGGTCGCCGGGCACCATGTGTCCGGCGACTTTTTCACTGTTTTAAGGAACGGTAGTTTACGATGGCGACTTCGGAAACCGATCGCTCACATCTCTCGCCCGGCGCCAGAATGCTGGCCTCGATCGACGAGAAAGTGTTCAAGATCGAAAGCGTGTTTAACCTGACATCCGCCTTCCTCATAATGTTTTTGATGTTCTTGGCGGTGATTCAGGTCGTCGGCCGAAAGGTCTTTAATTTCCCGGTCCCCGGCTATGTGGACTGGGTCGAGTTCTCAATGGCGGTCTTCGCCTTCCTCAGCATTGCCTATACGCAAAAGCTAGGCGGGCATGTGCGGATGGAATTCTTCATTGGGCGTTTCAAGGGCAGGTTGCTCTGGGGCCTTGAGTTCATAGGCACCTTAATCGCGCTGTTCATTATCACCGTGTTGATGTGGTACGCCTATACTCACTTCATGCGCGCCTGGACCATCGGCGACACCTCGATGGATATCGAGCTGCCGATTTGGCCCAGCAAAATCCTCGTGGCCTTCGCGTTCTTCAGCCTGAACATTCGGCTTTTGATCCAACTCGCTGGGTTCGGTCGGTTGTTCATGCATCCCGACGCAACGCCGATTGGCGTCCCGGTCATCGAAACAGTGGACGAGCAAGCGCAGAAGGAAATCGACGCGGGTCTCGCGGGTGAAGAAGAAAAGGTCGATATTGTTAGTACCGGAGGGCTCAGGCAGTGAGTGAATTTACCGTTGGCCTGGTAGGGACGATCGCGCTCCTTATCATGGTTTTCGGCGGCGTCCGCGTTTTCGTGGTGGCCGCTCTGGTTGGCATGCTCGGTACGGTCGCGATCATCGGCTGGCAGGCCGGTGCGGGAATCACCGGTACCGTGCCGCATTCCAAGTCAATCAACTACGCGCTCAGCGTGCTGCCGATGTTCATCCTGATTGGCTTCATCGCCTATCACGGGGGGCTGACGCATGCGCTGTTCCGAGCCGCCACCGCATGGTGGGGCTGGGTTCCAGGTGGCCTCGCGGTCGCCAGCGTATTCGCGACCGCCGGCTTCGCGGCCGTCTCCGGCGCCAGTACGGCCACGGCGGCGGTGTTCAGCCGGGTGGCGATCCCGCATATGTTGGCTCACGGATATGACAGGCGACTAGCCGCCGGCGTTGTCGCCGCGGGTGGCACCCTTGCCTCGCTTATCCCGCCCAGTGCGATCCTGGTGATCTACGCGATCATCGTCGAGGAATCAGTCGGCACCCTGATCCTCGCAGGCTTCTTGCCCGGCGTGGTCTCGGCGATCATCTATGCTATGCTGATCATCGGTCAGTGCATGTGGAAGCCAGAGCTTGGGCGCGCCCTGCCGCATTCCTCGGTGAAGGAAAAGATCGCTAGTGTGCCTGGCACGATCCCGATCTTCGTCGTCGTCGCGGTGATCTTCTATTCCATGTACTCGGGCACCGCGACCCCGACCGAGGCTGGCGCGCTTGGCGCCTTCGTCGTGTTGGTCGTCGCCTTGGCCAAGGGCATGAAATGGGCCTCGCTCAAGGAAGCGCTGCTGGAGACCGCCAAGTTAACGGTGATGATCTTCGCGCTGATCTGGGGCGTGCTGATCTTCGTGCGGTTCCTTGGCTATGCCGGCTTGCCGGTGGCCTTCGCGGAGTGGATCGTCACCCTCGACTTCCCGCCCGTGGTCATCATGATCTTTATCCTCCTGGGCTATGCCGTGCTTGGCATGTTCATGGATGCGATCGGCATGCTGCTGTTGACCCTGCCGGTGGTTCATCCCGCCGTCATCGCGCTTGGGTACGATCCGATCTGGTTCGGCATCATCGTGGTGAAGATGTGCGAGGTGTGCCTCATCACCCCGCCTGTCGGGCTTAACTGTTACGTTGTGGCGGCGGTTCGACCGGATATCCCCTTGGGAGATGTTTTCCGGGGTATCGGACCGTTCTTCGTGGCCGACGCGGCGACCATCGCGCTGTTCCTGGCGTTCCCGGGGATTGTGCTCTGGCTGCCGAACCTCGTGAACGGCTAACAGCGTTTCACGAACCGTATAGTGACCCGGCCCGCTCTCTTCTGAGCGGGCCGGTTTGCATTTGGGAGACGAAAAGAAAGGGCATCCGATGAACCTCGAAGGTTCCTGTCATTGCGGCGGGGTGCAGTTCTCGCTCGAGTCCAAACACCCCTATCCGTTCAATCATTGCTATTGCTCGATCTGCCGCAAGACAGCCGGTGGCGGCGGATACGCCATCAATCTTGGGGCCGAAGCAGAGTCCTTGAAAGTCGAGGGCGAGGAGAATCTTTCCATCTATCAGGCGGACCTGGGTAATGGTGAGATTAGCCCAGGGCATCGCAATTTCTGTCAGGTCTGCGGTAGCGCGCTCTGGCTTTGGGACCCACGATGGCCCAAATTGCTGCACCCCTTCGCTTCCGCGATCGATAGCGAGCTTCCAACTCCTCCAGAGCGGACACATCTCATGATCTCAACAAAGGCGTCCTGGACACCCGTGCACGCCGAAGCCGATGACAAGAGCTTCGATCACTATCCCTCGGAGTCGATCGCCGATTGGCACCGACGCTTAACGTCGGACGCTTGACCTCGTTCTTGACCCGGGTCGAAATGCCCTTCACGGTTTCGTCGGGAAAGCGGGGGAGATGAGCGATGAGCAAGGTATTGAATTGGCTACCTGATGGAGACCGAATCGCCCCGGCTGTGGCGGCTACGCTGATACTGGTGATCGCGCTCATAGCGTCCCCGACAACCAGCGTCGCGCAAACGCCACTTCAATCCTGGAACGACACACCGACTCGCGCGAGGATCATCGACTTCGTCACCCAGGTCACGACGCCTGGAGGTCCCTATTTCGTGCCGACGGAGGAACGGATCGCGACATTTGACATGGATGGCACGGTGCTAACCGAGAAGCCCGTCAGCACCCAGAAAATTATCGCGATGTTGCAGGCTTGCGTTATCGGCACCAATGAGCCGAAAAGGAATGACCAGCCTCCGTTCAAGCAGGCTTGCGCCAAGGATCACAACCATTTTCCCGGGCTCGCCGGAAGCCGGACACTACGTGATCTCGCCGTCGGACAAACCCAGGCCGCCTATCGAAAATACGCCGAAAGAGCTCTGAAACTGGCACGGCACCCCAGGTTCGACCGACCATTGGGAGAGATGGTCTATACCCCAATGCTTGAGCTTGCTCGCTATCTTCAACGTAACGAGTTTCGTTTCTTTATCGTGTCCGGCTCCACTCAACCGCTGGTCCGCGAGGTGACGAGGTCGCGCTTTCATCTACCCAACCAACATGGCATCGGGACCGAGTGGCCACTTGAATTCGATCCCAACCCGAAAGGGGTGCCGGTTTTCCGCTGGGTCGGAGGTGCCACGCGGTCACCAAGCGTCTACGGCCCCGGCAAGCCGCTGGCGATTCTGAGACAGATCGGTCACCCACCAATCTTCGCGGCGGGCAATACCATCGGTGATCTTGAGATGCTGCAACACGCCACCAAGCACCGAGGCCCAGGCATGGGAATCGTCATTGTCCATGATGACGCCGAACGGGAATACGCATACACGGACCCCAAGATCGAAGCCGCCGCCCGGGCTAATGACTGGAGCCTGGTCAGCATGAAAAAAGACTTCAAAACCATCTTTGTCGACTGAGATTGCATCTTCGTACTCAGCGCCCAAATTAACCGAGTTTAAAACCCTTGCGGATCAAATACGCCGCTAATTGGTCTCTTTCTCGGACCGAAACCTGCCGGGCCTTATCTTCCGACCATCCATAGAAATCCGCGGCACCGAATGCCTCCGTGTCCCGTTGTTTCTCCAACGGGAGCGAGAACCGAGCATCCCGGCGCCGGTCATAGGCATCAACCTCGGCCTCCAGGTTAGAATCATCATAGCGGTCGACATGAACGTTGACGGCGGGATGCAGGCGCAGACTCACGAAACCCTCGGCGGCTGGATATCCCGCAGTCATGCCCGCGACCGGGAAGACATGGTCCGGTAACTCGACAATCTCGGCGATCTTATCGATATGATTACGCACCACGCTGATCGGACAACACCCTAATCCCACCGCCTCGGCAGCGCGGATGAAATTCATCAGCACTAAACCGCTATCGACCGCCGCGTTTAAAAAAGCATCAAGATGGTCGTTGGCGAAGGGCTTGCCACGCATCTCACAAATCCTCCTGATGCGCCGGCTGTCGCCAAGGAAGATCATCATGACCGGGCATGTGCCGATCCACGGCATCGCCGGCATGAGATCAGCGATCGCCTTGCGTTTATCGGCGTCGCGAACGATCACGACCGAGCCTTGTTGCAAATCCGATTTACCCGGCGCGGAGAAAGCGGCGGCCAGTAAGACCTCCAGCAGTTCTTCGGGTACTGGTTGATCCGTGAACCGCCGGTGAGTCCGGTGCGAGAGGATGCTGGCAAGCTCCCCTTCCGCCGGCATATCGGCGCCGGCGCCGCTTGATATGCCATAGCGGTGCTCGATCAGGTCGGCGATCGTCTTGGGCGTCGTCATAACATCCTCGCTTGGTCATGGTCCCTTGCACATACAGGCATAGTGCCCGCAAGCGCTCCACCTCGGCAAGGTTCAGTCGCTTACAATCCGACCATCGGCGCGAGCTCACGTATCTGAGCCTCCCAGGTATGGCGAGCCATCAAGTGCGCGCCAGCGGCACCGATCACGCGCGCCTTCTCGCGGTCCCGGTGAATCAACTCCAAGGCGTCGACGATCTCGTCGACGTCGCTCTCCCCCCACCCCTCGGTGGAGAGTTCGGGGTAATCCGCCACCACACCCCTCTGGCGCCGAAGCGGTAGGCAGGCACCATCCTGGATAATGTCCATATGCCCAGAATTGGCAGACAGGATGCAGGGCACACCGCACGCCATGGCTTGCATCGCCATCATGTTGGTCCCGCCTTCGCACCGATTAGGGAACAACGCGACATCCGCCTTACGCATCATCTGGGGCAAAATTCGGTTTTCCACCGTGTCATAAACATGCGCATGGTTTCTCGTCATACCAAAGGCCCCAATCAAACCACACCAGTCGACACGCTGGTCGCCGACAAAGCTCAGAATATCGGATAAATAGGGGGATTTTTCGAATAACTTCACAAATGGATTATCAAGCCAGGAATTGCCCCACACACAAACCAGGAGTGTTTCCGGATGCCGCTCTCGAAATCTACGTACCGCCTCCAGGACTATATCTTGGCCCTTGCGAAATTCCAACTTGCCGCCAGAGAAGATCACGAACCGGTCTCGTGAATTCTCATCGAAAGGCCTTGGGTGGAATAACGTCGGGTCTATCCCTTGAATACAAACCTGGGTGCTCGGCATTCCGCGCGCACGCAGTACTTCCGCCGCCCAGGTAGAGCCCGCCGTTAGCGTATCGAAACGGTTAAATTCTTCAAGCGCACGGGCGCTAATCAGAGGGTTTTCAAGAAACACTAAACCGTGGTTCCACGTTCCTCGATAAACGAAGCGCGGGTAAACGAATTGACGCTGCGCATTATTACCAAGCGCCGTGATGACCGGCACTTGGACGGAAACCGCAGTTTCAGCTTTTCGGTTCGACTGCATAAGCTCCACCAGACCGCGCTTATAGGCCCACAATTCGTCAAGCCTGGCCCGGACCTCCGGGTCGCCGAGAAACGGGAGCATTTGCGACAACAGGATAGGCCGCGCCCGGCCCATCATCGTAAGCTGGAGCGCTATCTGGAGACCGAAAAGTCCCCAGCCAAAATTCGACCCAAGCTGCCATGAGAGCGCTATTTCCGGTGCCATGGACGGTTCCCACCAAAAGTTATATCCGTACCCGGCCCCAAAGGGGTCGACCCGTGCAATATCAATCCTCTCAGCGCGTCGATGATCGGATTATAATCCGATCATCGACGCGAGCTGGTCGATCTGCGCTTGCCAAGTATACCGCGCCATAAGATCGGCTCCAGCGTCGCCGATCGCGCGTGCCTTTTGACGGTCTTGAAAAATCACTTCCAGCGCGGCGACGACCTCATCAACATCGCTCTCACCCCAGCCTTCAGTCGAGATCTCGGGTTCGTCTAGGGTCACGGGCCGTTGCTTAACGAGGGGGATGCAAGCGCCATCCTCGATAATGTCCAAATGGCCGGAATTGGCGGAGAGCACACACGGCACACCGCACGCCATCGCCTGCATAGCCATCATATTAGTGCCGCCTTCGCAACGATTGGGAAACAGCGCCACATCGGCCTCGCGCATAATCTGCGGTAGAATCCAATTTTCCGTCATCTCAAAAATTCTGACACCGTCATTAGTCAGCCCGACCGACTGTATTAATGCTGGCCAATCGATACCAGTCTCTCCTACGTGATCAAGCATTCTTGGGTGATGGGGGGAGCGGTCGAGTAATTTCACGAAATACCCCCGAACCATGGGACTGCTCCAAAGGCTGATCAACAATGTCTCCGGATGGCGGACACGAAATCGCTTTACGGCCTCGACGACGATATCCTGCCCCTTGCGGAACTCCAACTTGCCGCCGGAAAAGATCACGAAGCGGCTCTTTAGATAACCGCGTGGCTCCGCTGGATGAAACAGAGCTGGGTCGACACCCTGGATACAGACTTGGGCGTCAGGCACACCGCTTGCGCGTAGTATGTCCCGCGCCCAGGTCGACCCCGCGGTAAGTGTATCGAAAGCGTTATAGATCTCCAGCGCCTTTGGAAGGATCATTGGGTTTTCAAGAAACACCAGCCCGTGGGTCTGGCTTCCTAGGTAATTCAGGTTAGGGTGCACGAACTGACGCGCGGCGTTATTGCCCAGCGCTGTCAAAACCGGCACTTTCATATTGACCCGCGAGCTTGGATCCAAGCGTCCCTGCATAGCCTCAATTGCCGCTCGCTTATGGCCCCACAGATCGGCCAGCACCGCGCGTTCGATTGGGTCGCCTCCATAGGGCAGCATTTGAGATAGCAGGATCGGTTGGGCTCGACCGGAGACCTTTAGCCGCAGTGCGATCTGCAGTCCGAACAAACCCCAGCCAAAATTTGGCCCCAGTTGCCAGGAAATTGCTATTTCTGGTGCCATAGACAAATTCCTTTGGACGGCCAATCGGGGTTGTATCCCGGTGACCCGGGAGCCGCTAGCCTCATATGTGTTGATCCGCTTGGCAAACGCCGCCATGACTTTAACCCACATCGTCGACTGCTATAACGGCATACAACCAATCATGATTCGGGGATGGAAAATCATGAAGATAGCGATCATTGGATGCGGTGCCATGGGTTCGGTATACGCCGCGCTGCTGGCCGATGCCGGTAATGAGGTGTGGGCGGTGGATACTTGGCAAGATCATGTCGATGCGATAAATGCCAAAGGCCTGCGCGTCGAGGGAGCCAGTGGAGATCGTACAGTCCCGCTGAACGCCACCACAATCGCCACGGAGGCCGGTGTGTGCGAATTGATAATCGTCGCGACCAAGGCCAGCGGCGTCGCCGCGGCAGCTAAGGCCGCGAAAAGCATTGCTGGTCCCAACAGCGTGATCCTGACGATTCAAAACGGCCTTGGCGCCTCGGACCGGATCGCCCAATCCATCGACACCAGCCAAGTCATGATCGGCGTCGTCGGCGGTTTTGGTGCCTCGATGAAGGCGCCCGGCCATGCCCATCATAATGGTATGCAAATGGTCCGCATCGGCGAGATGAATGGCGGTGTATCGTCCCGCCTTGAGAAGGTCGTTGACGCATGGAGTGCTGCGGGTTTCACCGCCAAGGGTTATCCAGATATCCATCAGATGATCTGGGAGAAATTAATTTGCAACGTGACCTATAGCGGCCCATGCGCGCTGATGAACCTGACCATCGGCGAGATCCAGGCCACCCCTGCCGCCTGGTCAATCTCACTGGCCTGCGCGCGGGAAGCCGACGCCGTCGCGCGCAAACAAGGCATTGCGCTGGGTTTTGATAACGTGGATGAATATGTCCACGACTTCGGCGCCGCCATGCCGGGCGCGCGGCCATCGATGCTGCTCGATCACATAGCCTCCAAGGCTTCGGAAATCGATGCGATAAACGGGGCGGTCTCGGTCGAGGCGGCAAAAGTCGGCATGACCGCGCCAGTCAACGAAACCGTCTCGCAGCTGATTCGAGGCAAGGAATCGGGATTCACTGGATAGTGATATCCGGCGGCGTTGTCGTCACTATGAATCCCAAGCGCCAAGTAATCGACGACGGCGCAGTGTTGATCAGACACAACCACATCGTCGAAATGGGCCGGAGCAGTTCCCCGCGACACAGGATTTAGAGGTCGTCCATCTCGACGCTGCAGGAACGTTGATCCGGTCCGGGCTGATCGATTGCCACGGCCACGCCGGGCACGGATTGATCAAGCCCCTTGGCGTCGGTCGGGATGATCTTTGGTTGGATGCATTGCCGCGAAGTGTACACCGTCGGCTCGACGCCAGAATTCTGGGAGGCCGAGGCATTTTTGTCGACCGTGGAAAGGCTCAAGGCCCGGGTAAACACTGGCGTTTCCTATCTCAGAGGTGGCGATAGTATCGTGCGAACCGATGCTTCGGACTACACTGCGGCGAATTGCGTGGCGATCAACACGATTGGCGCCCATTCAATCGTAGCCGTCAGCCGTAACCGGCCACCCTTCCCCTGGATCCACACCAGCCACGACGGCGACAATTCAGAACAATTGGAGGTTGGTTTTCAAAACCAATTGGACGTTAGGCAAGCCGTCGTCGGCTCTTGGACCAGCGCCGCTGATGGGCATGTAGGCATCGCGCTGACCTGCCCCGCACACCACCCGAGCCAAGACCTGTCGGACGGCGTCTCGTCGGCACTGACCCACGACCAAGCCCGAGCCGCCCGCGACCTTGGGTATCGCCTGGGCGTTGGCTTTATCTAGTACGGTCATCGCAACGGTAGCATAAAGTAGCGCTAAATTGGGACCTGCTAGCCCCCGATGCCTGTCCGTCCCATTGCGTGGACATCACCAAACAGTAAATCGCGATCTGCCCCAAAACCGACATACTAATCGTTCACAATCTTAGCGTCGTCACCTCGATAAAGGGTTGTTGCCCTGTGTCAGAGCTTCTGGACGCCGGCGTGACCGTGGCGATCGGTCTCGACGGCGCCGCGCCGGACCGGACCGGACCGAAGCTTTGACCAGTTCCAAGACATGCAGTAATGCATATACTACCAGCGCTACCATTTCCAAGACGACCAGGTCATGCCGCCGGGTAAGGTTTTGGAAGTGGTAACAATAGACGCGGCCCGGACGATAGGTATGGAAGCGGAAATAGGCTCATTGGATGTCGGCAAACAAGCCGACGTGATGCTTCTGGACCTGCGCAAAACGCGCCTGGCACCGGCCAATATGCGCTCTATCGCACCACTTGTTTCGTCAATGGCGCTGATATAGATACCACCATCGTCAATGGGCGGATCGTGATGCCAGGACGCGTCACAAAGGCGCTAGACAAGGCCAACATGCAAGCCACCCTGACGATCGAACGGTGCGGGCTGTCGCATTTACTCGAAACCCCGGCGACCTTCTCGGCAGGTAGTCTATATTAGACTTTCAGCCCTGAAGATGCCTTCATTAATGACCACCTAAACAAAAGCGAGATAATGGACGACTAACAATTCATCGGATCAATTAAACCGTTCAATGGGCACTGGATTGTGGCCAAATTAGTGTCTGCCTCCCCATCCCACAACTTCCGGAATCATGCTCGTGCAAGACCAGGATTATCCCGTCGAGTTGACGGCCCCCGATATCGAACCCTACCGCGCCGGCAATACCGGCGTTGCATTCGTCACCACCTTCGACAGTGGCAAACGCGGCCCACACGTGATGATCAATGCGGTTACCCACGGCAATGAAATCTGCGGCGCGATCGCGCTGGATAAATTATTCAAAGCCAATGTTAGGCCAGAGCGAGGGCGGCTCAGCCTGGGTTTCGTTAACCACATGGCTTATTCGGCATTCAATCCGGCCGACCCCAGTGCCGCGCGTTTTGTTGATGAGGATTTCAACCGGGTTTGGGTCGAGGAACGGCTGGACGGGCCCGAAGACACAGCAGAGCTTCGGCGAGCTCGGGAACTGAGGCCGATCTTCGATGATGTCGACCTGTTGCTAGACATCCATTCCATGGGCACCTATTCTAAGGCGTTGATGATCAACAACGGATTGGACAAGGAACGCGCCTTCGTCCGAGAGGTTAACTTCCCCGCCCATATAATGTGCGGGTCCGGCCATATCGTTGGCAAACGGCTGATCGAATACACGCCGTTCAACGACATCGCAAATAACAAAGTGGCCCTGCTTGTGGAGTGTGGCCAGCATTGGGGCTCGGCGACAGGGACGGCGGCGATGGATACCTCGCTGCATTTCCTGCGTGCTGCCGGGACGGTATCCGTCGACTTCATCAACGCGCATCTTTCCCAGGCGGCACGCACGCCGCCCAAGGCTGAAATGTGGGACGTCACCGATGGCATCACCTCCGTCACGGACCAGTTTGAATTCGTCCAACCCTTCGTCGGCATGGAAGTAATCGACAAGGCCGGCACCGTGATCGCCTATGATGGAGGGCGCGAGGTCGTCACTCCCTATGATGATTGCCTGATGATGATGCCGAACCACAAACTTGGCGCCAATGTCCGCAAGCTGCGGCTCTGCCGACGCTCAAGCTGAACAAAAATCGCGAGGAATGACC
>JAPKDN010000778.1 GCA_028822575.1 Alphaproteobacteria bacterium
GGTGCGTCGTCCGGCGCTTCGTCCGGCGCTTCGTCCGACGCGCCGTCCGACACTGAGGGCGAAGCCGATAATTGACTGCCCGCGCCCATTGCTTTGGTCGAACGCAATGACTTTTCCGGTGCCTTGGGCATAAAGATAGTCCAGCGCCTCGGCACCATCGCGCATGACAATAATCTCGTTGGCGATATTCTGCTTTCGCAGCTCCCTCAACGTGAGGAGTTCATCGTCCGGATTATCTTCGACCAGCATTATGGATAATTTTGCCATAGATCTAAAAGCCTCCCAAAATTCATCTTTCACAATATGAAAGAGAAAGTTGCCCCCTTATTTCCTGCGCCTTCTGCCCAAACTTCCTCGCCGCAGCGGCGGAAAAGGCACGCGACCAGGCCCAGGAACCCCGAACTGATAGAGAGAAATATGTTGTGCGCCTTGGAATAATAACAGACCAGCGCCAATGGGCCGACAACCATAGCCAGCAACATATAGTTCGGGGTAAAACCCAAACCAATGGCCCAAAAGCTGATGATGCGTCTTCGTACAGTCATGCGGTGGCCGACTAAGTTTTACTAATATAAATGCGACTTAGTCTTATTGTATCAAACGAAGCGCCGCGTGGAACCCTTGGATTATATTCAAAGGGTTAGTTTATTATAGGCGTCGAGGGCGGCGACTTTGTAGCATTCCGCCAATGTCGGATAGTTGAAAACCGTCTGCAGGAAATATTCCAACCCACCGCCCAGACCCATGACGCACTGGCCAATGTGGATTAGTTCCGTCGCACCTGTGCCAATAGTGTGAACACCCAGCAAGCTATGGTCTTCACGATGAAAGATTAGCTTTAGTAGGCCTGTGTCGTCGCCCAGAATTTGCCCCCGCGCTATTTCCCGAAACCGGGCGATGCCCACTTCATAGGGAATTTTCTTGGCGGTCAGTTCGTGCTCGGCCTCGCCAACCATGGAAATTTCAGGGATCGAGTAAATGCCGACGGGGAAGTTTGTCGGCATGGGACCGACCTTGACGCCAAACGCGTTGCAGGCGGCAAGGCGGCCCTGCTCGGACGACGTGGCGGCGAGAGCCGGGAAGCCAATGACATCGCCAGCGGCGAAGATGTGCTTTTGTTCGGTGCGGAATGTCGCATCGACGGTCATCCGCCCACGGTCATCCGCTTTCAATTTTGCGGCCTTGAGGTTGAGTTTATCCGTATTGCCGGCCCGGCCGGCGCAAATCAGGGCCAGGTCAGCGACCAGCCGTTTCCCCGATTCTAATGAAACCACGACCCGACCGCGCGCATTGTCGCGGGTTTCAACCTTGGCCACAGTTTTGCCGAGACGAAATACCACGTTGATGTCGCGCATCTGGTGGACCAGTTCATCCACAATCTCGCGGTCCAAAAATTCCAGCGGGGTCGATCGGCCATCCACCACCGTAACCTCAACTCCCATTAAGGCGAACATCGAGGCATACTCGATACCAACAACACCGCAACCGATGACCACCATGGAATGGGGCATTTCGGTCAGGGAGAAGATTTCATCCGAGGTGATGACCCGTTCGCCATCAAGCTCTGTATTCGCGGGCGTGGACGGCCTGGTGCCGACTGAAACCATGATATTGGCTGCCGTCGCCTTGCGTTCACCTTGGGAAGATTTGATGAGCAATTCGTGGGGGGTGGAGAATGACGCTGTCCCGACGATCACATCGACGTTGTTACGGCCCAACTGGGCGTCTTGCACGCGTTCCTCACTTTGAACGATATTGCCGACCCGTTCAAATAACTGGCTCGCGGTAACTGCCTTTTGATTAACACCATCACCTTCACCATCGCTGGCCCGGCGGCGCATGTCGGAGGCGCGACGGCCACCGCGTCCAAATGTCAGGACGGCTTCGCGGAAGGTTTTCGATGGAATGGTGCCTGTGTACAGGCTGACGCCGCCAACGACATTTTCCTGTTCGACGATGGCCACACGCTTGCCGAGCTTGGCGCTTTGTACGGCCGCCCGCTGGCCTGCCGGCCCACTGCCGATGCAGATCAAGTCATAATCATATTTCGCCATGGCGCACTGGTCCCTCAAAATCCGGTAGAATACTGGATTATCAGTACTTTTTAATGGTTAACATTACGACAACATTACGCCAGCGGATCGATACCAACCTGAACGTCAAATGAACACGCACCTCAGCTTTGGTTCAGTCAGGAAAGGGCAATATGGCTGCATCAATTACGGATCAACCGAAAGGAATGCACCATGAAAAAG
>JAPKDN010000779.1 GCA_028822575.1 Alphaproteobacteria bacterium
AGCGGGCGATGCCGATTCCCGAGTAGGCACCCCATCGGCGAGGGGGAGTCGGCGAACGCCCTCTCCCCCTCGCCCCTGTATGGACAGGGCTCCCCGACCGCCGCAAGATATCCATTCCGTTTTGACCACGCGGGGAGCGATACGATTTCCCAGACCATCCCCCAGATCAACATTCAGGCCATGACCGGCCCCGAAACGCCGGCGCGGCACGCGGCGGACGCCGCGTTGCACGACGCGCTGAAGGATATCGGTTTTGCCTATATCGCCGGCCACGGCATAGCCAATTTCGAGATCGAGCGGGTACGCGAGACCAGCAAGGCGTTCTTCGCGCTTCCCGACGAGATCAAGCGAGGCTATGCGTTAAACCGTTGGCACCGCGGCTATATGATCCCGAAAAGCTCGATCATCGTAACCTCCAGCGTCACCAAGGTGACCAAGCCAAACCAGAGCGAGTCCTTTCTCGCCATGCATGACCTGAAACTCGATGATCCCGACGTCTTGGCCGAGGTACCATTGGCAGGGCCCAACCAATGGCCTGATGAGATCGCAGATTTTGAGACAGTGTGCCTCGGCTATATGCGCGACATGCGGGCACTTTCGACGCGGCTGGTACATTCGATCGCACGAGGCTTTGGGCTTGAGGAGACTTGGTTCGACGCGGAATTCGCCCGGCCGACCGAATTCCTCCGATTGCTGCACTATTGGCCGCAAGAACCGGAGGAAGACCTGTACGGCGCGGCGCCGCATACCGATTATGGTTTCCTGACCCTGGTCGCCCAGGACGCTGTTGGAGGACTCGAGGTGCGAGGCCGGGACGAACAGTGGATCCCAGCGCCGCCGATCCCCGGCACATTCGTATTGAATGTTGCGGACATTCTGGCGCGCTGGACCAGCGGTGTATTCGTCTCCACCCCGCATCGGGTTCGCAACCTGTCAGGCGAGGAGCGCTACTCCCAGCCCTATTTTTTCGACCCATCCATGCACACGATGGTGGCGCCAATCAAGGAAATCGCTGGCGGCGTGGCCCTCGAGCCCGTCAAATACGGCGACTATCTGATGGAGCGGTTGGACAAGAACTACGCATATCGCAAAAAGCTGGCGGACTAGGACGGGCAAGGTCGTGAGCTTTTTCTTTTATGCCCTCGCGCTACCGCTTGCAAAATCAAGTAGCGCTCGCATTCGCCGTCGATGGACGCTAATTTCCCGCCGACAGTCACCCAGGCGCGAGATGCAATCATGAGCACCCCCTATACCGGTATCTTCCCGATCGTTCCCACTCCTTTTACCGAAGACGGCGCCCTCGACCTCGACGGCCAACGCCGAGTGATCGACTGTATGGTCGACCAGGGCGTCGATGGGGTTTGTATCCTGGCGAATTATTCTGAGCAGTTCCTGCTCTCCGACGCCGAGCGCGAAACTCTTCAAACCATCTGCATAAAGCATGTCGCGGGCCGGGTACCGGTGATCGCCACCTGCAGTCATTTCAGCACCACGATCGCGATCGAACGCTGCCGGCGGGCGGAAGAACAGGGCGCCAAAATGGTCATGATGATGCCGCCCTATCACGGCGCGCTCCTCAAAGCCTCTGACGAAGGCGTATTTGAGCATTTCGACGCCCTGGCAAACGCCATCGACATTCCGATCATGATCCAGGACGCACCACTTTCCGGTGTCACCCTGTCGGTCTCCTTGCTCGCGCGGATAGCGCGAGAGTTGCCGATGGTCACGTATTTCAAGATCGAAACTCCCGGTACCGCCGCCAAGTTACGCGCTCTGATCGCGGCGGCTGGGGAGCATATCGACGGCCCCTTTGATGGCGAGGAGGGCATCACTCTATTGGCCGATCTCGACGCCGGTGCCACCGGGACCATGACCAGCGCGCTCGCCTGCGAGAAGATCCGCCCGATCGTCATGGACCACCTCGCCGGGGATCGCGCCGCGGCCGAGGTCGGCTATAACAGGATGCTTCCGCTGATCAATCTGGAGAACCGGCAATGCGGGCTAAAGGCCTGCAAAACAGTGATGATGGAAGGTGGGGTCATCAAATCCGACGCCGTGAGGCACCCGCTTACCTCGTTGGACGGGGCGACCCGCGAGACCTTGCTGACGATGGCACGCGAACACGACCTTCTCGCGGTCCACTGGGGTAAGTAAGACCGCGCGCGCCATTGGAATTCAACATCCGGTGATGGCAACGACAACCGTCTAGCTTGATGATAAAACCGGCGCGCGAAACGCTATAGTCCGTTAGG
>JAPKDN010000780.1 GCA_028822575.1 Alphaproteobacteria bacterium
CTTAAGCCTGCGCGCGCCTTTTCTGCAGATTGCCGGTCATGAGCAGTACCGCGGCGAGGGCGGCGCCGGCGATATTCACCATCGGTGCGGCATCGAACAGCGTGCCCGGTACCAGAAGCGCCAGGCCGGCGGCGATAAACAATATGCGCAACGGTATGCCGAGAACGGCAAATAGCTGGCCGGCGATCCCGACCGAGACCGCCCAGATACCGGCGACGGCGGCGGCCGCGGCGATCAGAATTGCCAGCGGCCCGGCATCCATCAACAGGGCCGGCGAGACCACGAACAGGAACGGGATCAGATAGGCCGACCAGCCGAACCGGACCGCGGAGAAACCGGTTTTCATCGGGTCGGTATTGGCGACCGTAGCCGCGGCGAAGGCGGCGATGGCGACCGGCGGGGTGATCATCGACAGCATACCGAAATAGAGCGCGAACATGTGGGCCGCCATCGGCGGTACGCCGACCTCGACCAGAGACGGGGCGACCAATGTTGCCAGCAACAGATAGACGCCGAGGGTCGGCATCCCCATCCCGAGCACGATCGACACTACCGCCGCCATCACCAGCAGCAGGAACAGGTTGCCCGCGGCCATCTCAATCAGCGCCTGGGTCAGCGCGAAACCGAGCCCCGTGATATTCAGAACCCCGATCACGATGCCCGCCATCGCCCCGATCATGACGATCTGGGTGACGGCGATCCCGGTCGAGGAGAAGGCGCGGAACACGGCGCGCAAGGCCATCCGCTTTCCGTCATAGCCGAGGCCGAGCCCGACGATGACAGCGGCGAGGGCGGCGGCCAGCGCCGAAGTGTCCGGGCGGAGGTTTAGGTTGAACAGCGCCCCGATCAACACGATGAACGGAAGCAGAAACGGCCAGCCGGAGCGGAACACACGACCACGTTGCGGGATGAGGTCTTCCTCGATCCGCGTGATGCCGTGGCGGGCGGCGTAGAGATCGGCCTGAATGAATAATGTCGCGTAATACAGCAGGGCGGGGATGATGGCGGCGAGCACCACATCGCCGTACGGCACCTGGAGGAATTCGGCCATCACGAAGGCGGCAGCCCCCATGATCGGCGGCATCAGCTGGCCGCCGGTGGAGGCCACGGCCTCGATCGCGCCAGCGACATGGGGCGGGTAGCCGCCGCGTTTCATCATCGGGATTGTGATCACCCCGGTCGAGACGACGTTGGACACGGCACTGCCCGAAATGGAGCCGAACAGACACGACGCGGTGATAGCGATCTTGGACGAGCCGCCCCGGGAGCGGCCCATCAGCGCGACCGAAATATCGGTAAAGAATTTCGAACCGCCGGACGCTTCGAGCAGGTGGCCGAAGAACACGAACGTGATAACGATGGTGGTTGAGACGACCATCGGAATACCGACCATCCCGTTGGGGTCGAGCGCGATATAGAGGAACATCCGGTCGATATCGACGTTGAGGCCTTCGAACTGGCCCGGGACGTAGTGACCATACAGCCCGAACAGGATGAAGAACGACATGAAGATAAAGAGCACCTTGCCGGCGGTGCGGCGCAGCCCTTCGCCGACGAGCGCGATGATGATCACCGCGCAACCGACAACCTCCGGCGGGCGGGAATGGAGATTGTCGAAAATATAGGAATACTGCCAGGTAGTATAGATACACACCGTTGCCGAGACCGCGATGCAGATCCAATCGTACCACGGGATATGCGGCCGCGCTCCTCTCGGCTTCGCCGGGAACACCATGAAAGCGAGCACCAGTGCGATGCCGAGCATGCCGATCAGGCGCTGTTCGATGAAGCCTGCGCTGCCCATCATCTGATAAAAATCAAGTGCTTCGGCAATCGCGCCGAACGTCAGCACTGCGCCGAGCAGGGCGCCGCCGGTCTTGATGTGCGGGGCGGTGATCGCCGGTTCGTCCAGATCGGGAATCACCGGTGCGGGCGAAAGAGAACCCGGCTGTACCGGGTCCTGAGCGTTTTCGTCAGTCATATGGACAATCCCTAAGCGGGACCGAGGTGGGTCCGAAGCGGAAACCTTTACCCGATCACATGCCCTGTTCTTTGAAGAACTTTAATGCGGCGGGGTGATAGGGAACGCCGACATCGGTGTGCATGGCCTTGGGCTTCATGCCTTTGAAGGCCTTATGCGTGGTGACCAGCTTCTTCTTGTTTTCGAACATCGCCTTAACGACCTGATAGACGGATTCGTCCGATGTTTTGGCGGCGGCCATCAGCAGGAACGGGGCCGCGAAGATATT
>JAPKDN010000781.1 GCA_028822575.1 Alphaproteobacteria bacterium
ATCCGAGAACGCGTCCGTCGCGCCAGCGCCACGTTCCTTTAACCAATCAATCAGACCGGCTACATCGCCTACCGAGTCGGGTGGAGAAACAGTTTCCTCGCCGACCCCAAGCTTGGACCGGACCCAAGCAAAATACAGGAGCTTCACAATCCCACCTCGCTGAATGGCAGATAATCCACTAGATCACCTTCTTTGATCACCGTGACGGTCTCCGCAAGCTCAACCAGGCCGTCGGCAAAGACCATGGACGACAGGATACCGGCGCCGTCACGTTCGTACTTCCGAGCGACATGGCCAGTCGGCGCACCGGTTTCAAGACGTACCCGAACATATTCACGCCGGTTGAGTTTCTTTTTATAGTTAAAGCCGGCGCGAACCTGAAACAAGGTTGGCAGGCTTGGTTCCGCGCCAGACAACCGCTGGATCAACGGACGCGCAACGCGCAAGAACGTTACCATCGCGGCTACAGGATTGCCGGGTAGGCCAACAAACGGGATCCTACCCACTTGGCCAAGGGCGATCGGCCGACCGGGCTTAATCGCCAGGCGCCAAAAATGCAGCGAACCGATATCCTCGACTGCGCCGCGCACATGATCCTCGCCGCCAGCCGATACGCCGCCCGACGTCAGGATCACGTCGTGATTTTTGGTGGCGGCGGTCAGAGCGTTGGAAATGGTTTCGCAGTTATCCGGCAGGATCCCGAGATCACTCACGACGGTCCCCAGTCCCCTGAGCAGTGCACCGAGAGAGAAACGATTGGAATCGTATATCGCACCATCGTCGCGCGGCGTGCCCGGGTCGCGCACTTCGTCTCCAGTGGAAAAGATCGCCGCCCTGAGTGGTGCGCGCACCGGCAGGCTGGAACGGCCAACCGCCGCCGCTAGGCCGAGTTCCTGAGGTCGCAGACGCTGACCAGCGCGCAGCACGACCGATCCAGCGCGTACATCCTCGCCGACCAGTCGTCGGTTGGCGCCGCGCCGAATACCCGCCGGGATGATCACCTCGGTCTCGCTGACCCTGCAATCCTCTTGCATGAGGACTGTGTCCGGGCCGGCCTCGCTCATTGTCATTGGCATGGGCGCGCCGGTGAAGATACGGACCGCCTCACCTCGTGCCTGGGCATGGGCGAGTGGATGACCCGCTGCGGCCTGCCCGGTGATGGAAAGGCTGGTCTCGCCGTTCGGTTTCAGGTCGTCGAAATAGACCGCATAGCCATCGACGGCCGAGTTGTCATGCGGCGGGACATTTTCACTGGCCCGGAGATCCTCGGCCAGAATTCGATTAAGGGCGCTCGAAAGCGAGACATTTTCCGCTTCAGTGACAGCGACCAAGACGGTCAACAATTGGGCAAGCGCCTCGTCGACCGACGTCAGGTCGCCCCCAAAAGCAAAGCAATCGTCGCTGAGTTGAGCCATGCCTCAGACTATCACAACCCGCCGCGAAGCCCAGTGCTTACCAATATAAAATTAGCGATTGCCTCGATGTCATCGAGGTCGAAAACCGGAACCGGTGCGTCGGGAATGCCGGTGTCGCTGGCAATAGCGCGCACATGGACATCATCCGGCTGCAGCAGGGGTTTGCCGTTATCAACGCGATGAACCTCAAGCTTATCGTGCGGATGGTGCTTGAAACCCTCGACCAGAACCAAATCGACCGGGCTTAGCCGGGCAAGCATGCCATCAAGGCTGAGTTCCGCCTCACCACGATTCTCGTGTAACAGGGCCCAGCGATTGGCCGAGGAGACCAAGACCTCGCTCGCGCCCGCCTTGCGATGGTGGTGGGAATCCTTGCCAGGCTTGTCGATATCGAAGGCGTGATGGGCATGCTTGACCGTCGAGACCGACAGACCACGGCCGATCAAAACGGGAATCAAATTCGTGAGCATCGTGGTCTTGCCACCACCGCTCCAGCCCGCGATTCCGAAGATTCTCATATCGATACCCAGACCCGTGTGCGTGTTAGTGGCCACCGTCGACCGATTATTCCGGGACCTTTGCCTGGGGTGGGGTTTCACCCTCGGTCTTACTTGCCGACTGATCATCGAGAGCGGTCGCGTGCAGGAGACCGGACCGAAGATAATCATAGCCAGTCCACAAGGTCAGGGCCGCCGCCACGCCCAGAAATATGTCGCCAATCAAAATCGATGGGATTGCCTCGGGGCTAGCATCCCCGACGATAAAAAAGCCGAGCGAGAACATTTGCAAAACCGTCTTCCAGGGGCAGGCGCAGACCAACCAGCGATGTACCC
>JAPKDN010000046.1 GCA_028822575.1 Alphaproteobacteria bacterium
AACGGCCTCGGAGACGTCACCGGCCGTTAGCCCCAGAACCGAGCCGAGAAACCCGGAGCCCAAGAGATTGCGACGGCTGATACGCGGGAAATTCATCATTGTTTCGATCTGAAAGTGAGGTCAAGTTAGTACAGGCTAAATATGATGGTTGCAGTGAAGAATTGTCAATGACTCATACCTTGGTTTTGAAGGGCACCTCGCCCACCGCGCACCAGTTGTTTGACGATTACTTGACAACATCGTTCCAGCCCTACCAGTTAGGTGAAAATCAACAGGGCGCTTTCGGGAATCATGATCATGGCTCATTTGGCGGAAAGCTATGACTATATCATCGTTGGCGCGGGGTCGGCGGGATGTACGCTGGCCAATCGATTGACCGAGGACCCCGCCGTCACGGTTCTGCTGCTGGAGGCCGGCGGCAAGGACAGCAATATGTGGATCCATATTCCCGTCGGCTATATCAAGACCCTGGACATGCCGGGCCTGAACTGGCGCTTCGAGACCGAGCCGGAGGAGGGCACCAACAACCGGGCGATCCCGATCCCGCGGGGCAAGGTGCTGGGCGGCTCCAGTTCGATCAACGGCATGGTCTATGTACGCGGCCAACCGCTGGATTACGACACCTGGTCACAGCTTGGAAACCGGGGCTGGTCCTATGAATCGGTGCTGCCTTATTTCAAGAAGTCCGAGAATTACGAGACCTCCGATGCACCAACCCGCGGCAAGGGTGGGCCGCTGAACACCGCCGAGGGCTCTGAGAAGGCCGAGGTGTTGGACGCGATCATCGACGCGGCTGAGGAGTGTGGCTATCCCCGCAACCCCGACTACAACAGCGGTGATCAGGAAGGCTTCGGCTATTTCCAGGCCACGCAAAAGAATGGTCGGCGCTGGTCCACCGCCAAGGCATTTCTGGAGCCGGCGCTGACCCGTCCCAATCTGCATCTGGAGATCAATGCCCAGACCATCGGCGTGGTTCTGGAAGGCAAACGCGCCGTTGGCGTAAACTTTCGTCAGGGCCGCACCACGAAACAGGCCAGGGCCGGGCGTGAGGTCATATTGTCGGCCGGCGCGGTGCAATCGCCGCAGATCCTTGAACTGTCCGGCATCGGCGATCCCGAGATCCTCTCTGTCCAAGGCATCGACGTCGTGCACGCGCTGCCCGGAGTCGGCGCGAATTATCAGGATCACTATATCGTTCGTCAGACCTGGAAGGTCAAAAAGCCGATTACCCTGAACGAGCAGACCCGGGGCCTGCATATCGTCAAGGAGGTCTTTAAATACGCGTTGACTGGCAGGGGGATCATGACCTTTCCTGGTGGTATTCTCTCTGGCTATGTGAAGACCCGGCCCGAGGTGGCGGGCCCGGACATTCAGTATACAATGGTCCATGCCAGCTTCAAGGACGTCAAAAAACGGACGTTCGACAAGCATCCGGGTATGACCATAGCGCCTTGCCAGTTGCGTCCCGACAGCCGGGGAACCATCCATATCAAGTCGTCTGACCCGATGGCGGCGCCGGCGATCCACGGCAATTTCCTGGCCGAGGAAAACGACCGTCGGACCCTTGTCGACGGCATGAAGATTGCTCGCCAGATCGTCGGCGCGTCGGCGCTGGCTCCCTATGCCGGCGACGAGGTCTTGCCCGGGCATGAGGTAAAAACCGATGATGAGTTGTTGGCCTTTGCGCGGGAATACGGCAACACGGTCTATCACCCCGTCGGCACCTGTAAGATGGGTACCGACCCGTCGGCGGTGGTCGACGACCGCCTCAGGGTGCATGGCATCGAAGGATTGAGAGTCATCGACGCCTCGATCATGCCGACCCTGGTCAGCGGCAACACCAACGCGCCGACCATCATGATCGCGGAAAAAGCAGCGGATATGATCAAGGAGGACGCGAAGGCCAGGTGACTATATATGGCCCACAAGTTTGGGAAATGCACCGAGTTCCGTTCGCTAGGATGCCGTGGGAATACGGACCATCGGACTTTCTCTTGCTGATTATCTGTTGGCCGCGTAAGTCGGGAGCTAACCTTCGGTCTTAGTCCTCATGCTCAGCCCCTCGCGCGTCCCCATCCTTCTGCAGGCGGTATTGCTGAGCCTGTTGGGAGTGTTCCTGTTGGACTCCATGGGCGCGGTAATCAAGCATCTTGGCACCCGCTATCCGGCGCAGGAGTTGTCGGCATTTCGTAATCTGTTCGGCATGGTGCCCAGCATTCTGGTGCTTTTGCTTTCAGCGGAGTGGCGTGCAACGGGGCGGCCATGGCGGATTGGGCCGTGGAAGCTGGCCTTGGCGCGTGGGTTGATGGTGGCCACGGCACAGTTCTGCTTTTATACTGCGATACTGCATCTGGAATTCGCCACAGCCGTTACCCTTGTGTTTGCTCAACCCCTGCTTGCCACCGGGCTTAGCGTGCTGATCCTGAAAGAGAAGGTTGGAGTCTGGCGTTGGTCGGCGGTGGCACTGGGGTTCGCCGGGATCATCTTGGTGATGCGGCCTGGAAGCGAGGTGTTTTCTTGGTATGCGGTCTTGCCACTTGGTGCGGCGGCGGGATACGCGCTCTCGGCAGTATCGGTACGGTTGATGCCGACGGAAATCCCAAGCGCCACAGTTAATCTCTACAGTCATTTGGGGGCGCTGGTCTGTTCAACCGCGTTGATGCTGGCGACCACCGGTTTCGTCGCCGTGGAACGGAGCACCGACTGGCTCTGGCTGATTGGCATGGGGGGCATGGGTGGAACCGGGGTGCTATGTCTGGTCATCGCCTATCGCAAGGCTAAGCCAAGTATCCTAGCGCCTTTTGACTATTTCGGGATCATTTTCAGCTTTGGCCTGGGGTGGGTCTTTTTCGCCGAGGCACCGTTTGAGCGGCTGTTCCCTGGCGTGCTGTTTATCGTTGCCGCCGGCGCAATGATCATCTGGCGGGAACGACGACCGGCCAGGGACGCAAAGCCGGAGGCCGATTGATCACGATGGCGTTGGTATCATTTTCACGTCATCGCGAGTGTTCTGTGCTAAGTGATCGAACAGTGTGCGTTTAATAGTATGAGGGCGCACGGGAGAACATGAAGGACCCGCCGTCATGAGCACTTTCACTGAACGCCTCGCAGCCGCGCGCCTGGAAGGCAGTACAGTTACCGCCAGCCAGGACGAAGGGCCGTTGGATGCCTCCGCCGCTTATGCGATGCAGGCCGAGGTGTTCAAGCATCTGGGTTCCGCCTCGCATGCCTGGAAGGTTGGATCGACCTCGCCGGAAAGCCAGGCCAAGCTTGGTACGACCGAGCCCGGCGCGGCGCGGGTCCCGGCGCGCTTCAATTTCGCCTCTAGTGTTCCGGTGCCCGTCTTCACCGCCCATGACCTTTGGGTCGAGGGCGAGTTCGCGCTCAGGCTGGGCAAGGATCTGCCGGCGCGAGACCGGGAATACAGCCGCGACGAAATTATCGATGCCATAGATGGCGTGGCGCCAGCGCTGGAAGTCGTTGGCTCTCGTCTTGCCGAAGGGATCGCCAAGGGGGGCCGGTTTCGGGTCACCGCTGATGGTGGGGCGAATGTGTCGCTGATCACCGGGGCGGTGATAGAGGATTGGCGCCAATTTGATTTGCCAGGTCATGAACTGCGTTTGTCAATCAATAGCGAAGAGGCTGCGGTTGGCGTTGGCGAACGGGCCCTGGGCGACCCGGTTAACGTGATGATATGGATCGCCAATCATCAACGCTCCAAGTGCGGGCTGAAGGCTGGAGAGATCGTCTCCACCGGGACCTGCACCGGGCTAATCCGGGTTAAGCCCGGCGACTTGCTCAGGGCTGATTTTGGTGGCATCGGGATTGTCGAGGCTCCCTTGATGGCGGCGCGCGCCTGATATTCCCGGCCTGTTTGATCTGAAACTGGCAGGTGCTGCGTCAGTTGGGCCGAAATTTGCAGCTACAGAGGCGTGACCGGACCAGCCGGTTGCTCGAGGATCCGCTGAAGCTGCGTGACTACTCTTTTGTCAAGTCGTTCCACGGTTTTTGCTACCCCAAAAATCGGAAGTGCTTCATCGATTGCTCAGTGTTCTTATATGGCGCCTTCAATGGCCACTAGTTGACGTTGCTTGGAGATTGGTGGCCATTATTTGGGCCGATCACGCCAGCCAGGCGGATGACAGCCCGTTGGTTGCCTGGGATATCGGCGCCGATGTCGGCTATGATTTTCTGTTTCTCGCCAGTACCTGCGATTGGGTGACGTCGATTGAGCCTATTCCGTGCTACGCGATGCTGCTTGGCAAGAAGGTGACGTCAAGACCGTGGCGTTACAGGAGGTGGCGGTGGGCGAGGAAGCGGGTGAAATAGCTCTGCATTACTCAATTTTCGAGAGTAACGACAATGTTGGTGCCGCATCCTTGAACGCTAATTACGACCCTGGCGCCAATGCCCAGCAGACGATGGTGCGCATCGTCACCGGCGACGACTATTGCGTCAAGGGGGATCTGCCGGCGCCGGACATGATCAAGATCGACGTCGAGGGGTTCGAGCGCCCGGCATTGGCGGGCCTGTCCAAGACTATCGGTGAGTAGGCGCCGGTGGTGCTTATGGAAACCAGAGAGTAAACCAGGAAAAATTCCCCAAGCCTGGCCAACTTTCAGGCCTTGTTGCTGGATATGACGCTGTTCGAGCTTCGGGCCATCGCCGACCCGATGAGCTATTGCGTGGCGCCGCTTCTATTTGGCGGGTCCGACGAGGTATTCACGATCCGAAACATCCTCGCCACGTTGCGGGAGGCCTTTGCACTGGCGCTGGACGGGGTGACTGACTCGCCATGCCTTTAGAGCGTGTGTTCTATAAGGGCCTAGCATCTTCACGTCACTTGACGCGATCATGAAGGGATCACGTCAAGTGACGGTTTTTATGGTATCTAGAGGACTGGTCAGCGGCAATCCAGCATGATCTTGCCAATATGCTTACTCGACTCCATCAGCGTATGCGCTGCCGCCGCCTCGGCCATCGGGAAGGTCTTGAATAGAACTGGTTTGACCGAACCGGCCTCAAGCAGTGGCCATACCTGCTCTTTCAGGTCGGCGGCGATTGCCGCTTTTTGCTCGACCGTCCGGGGACGCAAGGTCGAGCCGGTCAGGGTTAGCCGAAGGGTCATCATCTTTAAAAAATCGAACTTCTCCACGATGGATGGCTCCAGGAAGGCGATCTGGCAGAGCCGGCCCTCGACATTCAGGCTGTTGATATTGCGCTGGATATAAGAACCACCGACCATGTCTAGGATCACGTCGGCGCGTCCGGACGCTTTCATCACTGCGACAAAATCCTCCTCGCGATAGTTTATCGCCCGCTCCGCGCCGAGATCCTCGCAGACCTTGCATTTCTCGGCCGAGCCGGCGGTCGCGAAGACCCGGGCGCCAAAGGCCTTGGCCATCTGGATCGCCATGGTGCCGATCCCGCTGGATCCGCCGTGGATCAAAATCGTCTCGCCCTCCTTGAGGTGCCCGCGCATGAACACGTTGGCCCAAACCGTATATGCGGTCTCGACCACGCTGGCCGCCTGTTCCAGGGTATATCCCTTGGGGATAGGTAGGCATTGCGGGGCCGGCGCGGTACAGTACTCGGCATAGCCGCCGCCCGAAACTAGGGCGCACGTCTCGTCGCCGACTGTCCAGTAACCGGCATTGGGGCCGACCGCGACGATGGTGCCTGCGATCTCCAGACCTGGAATATCAGAAGCGCCCGGTGGCGGTGGGTAGCCGCCGAGGCGTTGCAGCACGTCCGGGCGGTTGACGCCGGCATGGGAGACGTGGACCAGGACCTCTCCATCACCCGGCGTGGGCAGGGGCCGAGAGGTCGGCTTTAAACCCTCGGGTGGCCCAAAGGGTTCAATCTCGATCGCGGTCATGGTGCTGGGAAGGGCGGGCATTGATCACGGCTCCTGGATGATGGGAGCGGCACCATGGCGTAAGAGGGGGCGCCGGGGCAAGCCAGCCCGGTTGCTCATGCGAAAGGATCGTTCCCTGGATCGGCGTTGCGCACGTACTCAGCGCGTTTGGCGATGGTTTCCATGGCCTCGGTACCGATCAGTTTCTCGATCAACGCCAGGCTCATGTCAGTGCCGGCGGACACGCCTGACGAGGTGAAGAACTTGCCATCCTCGACCCAGCGGGCCTTGCGGACCCAGTTGACCTTTGGGCCTTGGGAGATAACCCATTTCCAGGCCATCTTGTTGGAGGTTGCACGTTTGTCGTCCAAAACCCCGGCGCCCGCCAACAGGGCCGAGCCGGTGCAGACGCTGGCGACGATATCCGCCCGTTTTGATTGCTCGGCGAGCCAGTTAATCAAGACCTTGTTCTCCATACCCCGGCGCGAGCCCATTCCGCCGGGAACCAGCAGGATGTCGTAGCGTTCGCGGTCACCGAAGGCTTCGTCCGGTTGGGTCTTGGGGCCAGGGGTGGCGGCGACTGGCTCCGTCGTTTCGGCTACGACATGGATCTTGAATGCGTCCTGGTTAAGGCCAAACATCTCCAGCGGACCGTAGAGGTCGAGGAGTTCGAAATTTGGAAATACGAGGGCGCCGATAGTTTTCATGCTTTAACGTTAGCAGGCGTTTGAGAGGGGTTCAATCGCGCCTTGAAAGGTTTCGTCGAATGTAACCATCAACCAACGGGTCGCCAAGCCCTTACTCTTCCCGCAAAGCCGCCCGACGGTGCTCTCGCGCCAGTTGTGCCTCGCGGTGGGTAACATAGGCGGTCGAGGCGAAGATCACCGCACCGCCGATCCATGTCCAAATCGTCGGCACTTGATCGAAGACGAAATAAGCCAAGACCGCGATCAACGGCAGGCGCACGAAATCAAGGGGCTGGATTTGGGTAACTTCCGCGAGCTTGATGGCCTTGGTGAAGGCGAGGTGGCCAGCGGTCCCCGCGCCGGCCAGGCCGATCAGCCAGATCCAGGTGATTGGTTCCGGCCAGGTCCAGTAATACAGCGCCGGGATCAACGCCATTGGCGTTTGCAATACGACCATGTAGGTGACGATGGTTTCGGGTGGCTCGGTGCTCGTCAGTTTTTTGACGATGATGATCGTGGCCGCGATCGTGACTGCGTTGACCACAGACAGCACCGCGCCAAGCGAGATCGTCTCGGCACCGGGTCGGAGCACGATCAGCATACCGATGAAGCCAATCCCGAGCGCGGTTATCCGGCGAATTCTAACCACCTCTCCTAGGAAAAAGGCGGCGCCGATGGTCGCGAAGAGCGGCGCTGTGAAACTCAGCGCCGTTGCCTCGGCCAGCGGGATCAACGTCATTGACATGAAACCGGCGGCCATACCGACGATGTTGAACAGCGACCGCGTGGTATAAAGGCCGATCCGTTTGGTCTTCATCACCCCGGGGCCTTGACGGATCAACCAGGGCACCATGAACAAAACCGCGAGGAAGTTACGGAAAAATACCACCTCAAAAATGTGCACGTCCGCCGCCGCGAGCTTGATGAACACGCCCATGGTCGAAAAAAACCCCATGGCGACGAGCATGAGTATCGCGGCGAGGACCGGATCACCGACGGGACATCCGGAACGCGCGTCATCGCCTGGCGGTGAGGCCGGCGAACTCACCCCGCGAGCTCCATCATATAGATCGCCCGACTGCGCGGGGTCTTTACCGACGGGACGGTTCTGTAAATATCACTCGATGGAGGCGCTCCGGCGCCTATAGCACCGCCTCCGCCAGAACCTGGAGCGCCTCTGGTGACCCGGTGCGGGCGATCAGTGTATCGACGTGCCGTTGTTTCGCGGCGGCCTTCCAGTCTGAGAGTTTTTCGACGATCCGCGCTTTCGAGCCGACCAGCGCGCATTGATCTATCAGAGCCTGGGGGACCGCCTCCGCCGCTTCGCCGCGCTTGCCGTCTAGGAAAAGATTCTGAATCTTGGTCGCCGCCTCTTCGAAGCCGATGCGCTTGGCGTAATCGCAATAGAAATTCTTGTCCCTTGCGCCCATCCCGCCAATGTAGAGCGCTAGGTTCTCGCGCACTGGACGGCTTGCGGCTTCCACGTCGTCGTTAACATTGATGTAGCACATGGGCATGACATCGAAATCAGCTAGGGTGCGGCCTTTGCCCGCCTTGTCGAAGCCGGCCTGGATATGTGGCTCGAACACATCGAAACGGGTTGGGTCCATATAGATCGGAATAAAGCCGTCTACGATTTCTGCCGCCGCCTTGACACCGGCGGGCGAGATTGCGCCGGTGACCATACGCATCGACGGGTCGCCGTGCAGGATGCTTTTCAAGGGAATGCCAAGCCCGGTCCCGCCATCGCCTTTGTAAGGGAATGAGTAGTGCTCGCCCTCGTGGACCAACGGTCCCTTGCGTTCCAGGATGGTGCGCACGATCGAGACATATTCCCGAAGCCGGGTCAGCGGTTTGCCATAGGGCACGCCGTGCCAGCCTTCGACCACCTGCGGGCCGGATGGTCCAAGGCCGAGGATGAAGCGTCCGCCAGACATCTGTTGCAACGTGATCGCGCTCATCGCCGTCATGGTCGGCGTCCGTGTGGTCATCTGGATGATGCCGGTGCCGACCTTGATCTTGGAGGTTCGGGCGAGTGCCCACGCCGCCGGTGTGATCGCGTCGTGACCCCAGGACTCCGACGTCCAGAGCGAGTCAAAGCCGAGGTTTTCGGCCTCCGCGATCAGCTCCATGTTCAACGAAAAATGGGCCCCATGGCCACCGCCAATACTCAATCCCAGTTTCATGCTCTTAACGTCCTCCTGATGGCGCCGCCGAAAGATCCGTGGCAGATTGCTGGCGACAGCATAGGAGCGCCGCCAGGAAAAGGCGACGCCCCAAATAGCGCCCCCATAATTCCTGGCGCGGGAATGAGAATCGGAGATCGTGGCGATGAAAATCGGACTCTACATGGCGACCCAATGGCCCGCCGGAGCGGATCTTGGCGGCGAGATGGCCAATCTGATCGAGCAGACCCGGGTGGCCAAGGCCAACGGCTTCTCCTCGGTGCTTGTCGGGCAGCATTTCCTGTCCGAACCCCTACAGATGATTCAGGCGGAACCGCTTCTCGCCCGGCTAGTAGCAGAAGGTGAGGGGATGGAGTTCGGCATCGCCATTGTCCTCTTGGCGATGCAGAACCCTGTGATCGCGGCTGAATACGCCGCCTCCCTCGATTGGATCACCGGCGGCAAATACATCCTTGGGGTTGGCGTCGGTTATCGGCGCGAGGAGTTCGAGGCGCTGGGCGTGCCCTTCGAGGAGCGGGCAAGCCGTTTCGAGGAGGCGATCCCGCTGATCCGACGGCTTTGGACTGAGGATTCCGTCGAGCATCGGGGTGAGCATTTCACCGTTGGCGGTCTTGGCGCTAGCATCAAGCCCAAGCAGCCCGGCGGCCCACCAATCTGGGTTGGCGGCGAGGTCCTAGTCGCGGTACGCCGCGCCGCCCGGCTGGGCTGTGCCTGGGTGGTGCCGCCGACCATGCATTACGACGATATCACCAAGCGGGTCGATGTTTATAAAAAAGCCCAGGCTGAGGCCGCCGTAAGCCACGATTATGGCCAGCCGGTCATCCGCGAGGTCGTCATCGGCGAGACCCGCGAGGCGGCTATGGCAGCGGCGGGGCCTTATCTGCTGGCGAAATACGAATCCTATGCCTCCTGGGGCCAGACGGCGGCTTCCGAAGGCCCGAGCCTGGCGGATAGGTTTGATGAGTTTTGCGCCAACCGTTTCATTATCGGCGACGAGGCCGAGGTGGCTGATGAGATCGCCCGTTATCGCGACGATTTTGGTGCCGACCACTTTCTGGCCCGTCTGCAATGGCCAGGATTTGGCCAAAAGGGTGTCCTCGATGGGATCGAGCGACTTGGCCGGGTCGCGGCGAAGCTGGGGTAGAGCATCTCGGCGAGTTTCCGGTCCAAGCATGCTCAAAAGTCGAATCGGTCGCATCCGTCGTGTCACTACTGATTGCCTTTCGCCCCCCGGCTCGTCTAATGCTGTGCGCTACAATTTCAGCCGCCATCCCGGCCTTTGCCGGGATGGCGGCTCGTGGCATTTGAACCAAGGAACAAAACATCATGGCCAAGAAGATCGCGATTATCGGAGGGTCCGGGGCGTTGGGCGCGGGGCTGGCCAAGCGTTGGGCCAAGGCGGGGCATAAGATTGTTGTTGGCTCCCGTGATGCGGTGCGCGCGGCCGAGGCGGCGGTGCGGCTGAACCAGGAAGCCGGGACCTCGACCATCGCCGGGATGGGCAATCCTGAGGCGGCAGCGGCCTGTGAGATCGTGGTTCTGACCGTGCCCTACGCCAATCAGGTGCCGACTCTGGATGCGATCGCCCCGGCGCTCGACGGCAAGATTTTGGTCGACGTTACCGTGCCGCTGGTGCCGCCGAAGGTGCGTACTGTTCATGTGCCGGAAGGCGGCTCCTGCGCCAAGGCGGCTCAGGACAAGCTGGGCGAGGGGGTGCGAGTGGTCTCGGCGTTCCAGAATGTCGCGGCGACGCACCTGGACGATCTGACCCACGCGATCGATTGCGACGTGCTGGTCTGCGGCAATGATCCAAAGGCGCGCGAGGAAATCGTCCAACTCGCTGGGGATGCAGACATGAAGGCTTGGCACGCCGGGGTCATCGCCAACTCGATCGTCGCCGAGGCTTTGACATCGACGCTGATCTTCATGAACGCGCGGTATAAGATCGACGGCGCTGGCATCCGGATGACCGGAGAGCCGGGTTCGGCCGCACGGGAATAGGCAGCGTCCATGACCACCCGCATGACATTGGCGGCGCTTCGGGGCATCCCCAAGGTCAAGCCAGGCGATGACCTCGCGACAATTTTAATCGCCGCGCTCGAGGAATCGGGTGAGGTGTTGGAGGATAGCGATATCCTCGTCGTCGCCCAAAAGATCATCTCCAAGGCCGAGGGCCGGATCGTTGCGCTGGAGGATATCGAGCCTTCGGCGACGGCGATTGAGCTGGCTGGCAAGGTGGACAAGGACCCGCGCCAGATCGAATTGGTGCTGCGGGAATCGCGCGAGGTGGTTAAGTATCGTCCTGGCGTCATCATCGTCGAGCAAAACCTTGGCCTGGTGATGGCTAATGCCGGCATCGATCACTCCAATGTCGAGAGCGATGAGGGGCGGGAGCATCTCCTGTTGTTACCGTTAGACCCTGACGCCAGTTGCGAGCGTCTGCGAGTGGAATTGAAAAAACGCCTCGGTGTTAATGTTGGGGTGATCATCAACGACAGTATCGGCCGCGCCTGGCGCGTCGGAACTGTCGGGCACGCGATCGGCGTTGGCGGTTTGCCGGCGGTGATCGATCTGCGTGGCGCAACGGATATGTTTGGTCGTGAGCTGCTGGTGAGCGAACAGGCCGTGGCCGATGAATTAGCTGCTGCCGCGTCGCTCCTGCAGGGACAAGCGGCAGAGGGTCTGCCGGTGGTGCTAGTCCGGGGTTTCCGTTCCGACGCGCCCACCCAAGGCGCCGATGCGCTGATCCGACCGCGACAGATGGACATGTTCCGTTGAGCGACAAAGGCTCCGAGAATGGAGAAATCGTGGTGCTTTCCGGTGGTGTCGGTGGTGCCAAGCTGGTCTTGGGACTGGCCCATGTGACGACGCCGGAACGATTGCTTGTGGTCGCCAATACGGGCGATGATTTCAAGCATTTGGGGCTGCATATCGCCCCTGATATCGATTCCGTGGTCTATGCGCTTGCCGATCTCGCGGACAAGCAACGCGGTTGGGGGCGGGCCGAAGAGACCTGGACCTTCATGAAAGCCCTCGCAGGGCTTGGCGGCGAGGATTGGTTCAATCTTGGTGACGGTGACCTTGCCATGCATGTGGAGCGCACCCGTCGTCTTGCCGTCGGCGAGAGTCTGACGGAGGCGACGGCGGCGCTCTGCGCGGCGCTTGGAC
>JAPKDN010000782.1 GCA_028822575.1 Alphaproteobacteria bacterium
GGATTTCGATACCAATACCCAGGACAAGATCGAGACGGCTGGCTAATGTGGCGCGACGAGAAGTGGTTTACCGGGGACTTTAACCAGCGTTTGTGGTAAAGCCTTCAGGGTCGTTTAGTCCTTCATCCAGAGGGCCCAAAGCGCTAGCAGCGGCGCCTCGCCGGCCCGCATGGCGTGCCAGATGTTTGGAATATTGTGAACGGTTTCGCCAGGTTCACGTCGGAACCATTCGCCGTGATCCTGGCGCCAATCACCACCGCTCATTACCAAATAGGCTTCCTCGGGCGGATGTTGGTGGTCGGGATACTCCACGTCTGGCGCAATCAGACTAACGCCGAGCCGGACGCTATCGTGATACTCGATGCCATCATTGCCGATCAGCGTGGCATTGGCGTGATTGTCGAAAAAACGAAGGTCCTTGGGCTTCAAGCCCTCGCGGCGCTGCCAGTTCAGGCGCGGCGCCAAGCGTCCGAAGGCGTGTGCCAGACGGGCCAGTTCCGGAGAAATCTTGGAGGTGGTCCTCAGCCCTTCTGGGATATGGTCGCACACGGGGAGAGTCGCGGCTTGGTGATGTTTCCGCCTGGTCCCGGGTGTTTTCAGCGCAGCATGGCATCGCGCGAAGAAAGGTTTCACGGCTTGGTCGGGCAGCGCCATCGTCAGCGCTTCATGTGCTTCCAGCACGGCGGTGATGTCGGGGTCGCGAGGGTTAGGCATGGTGGGCTCCTGGGCTGGGCGACACTATGGGGCCTAGGCTCTCAATCCGCGTGGAGGTCCGTCAAGTCTCTTTGGCGACTTTGATCCAATGTGACATCAAAACCCGGTCATGGGCGGTGAAGCCGATATCCTCGTATAGGCGCTTGGCCCGAGTGTTGGCGCGTTCGACCTCCAGGCTCAATCTGCGAACACCGAGGGATGGACAGGCGGCGATGGCGAATTCGACGGCTTGGCGCCCGATGCCGCGACCGCGAAACGTTTCCCGTAGGTATAGTTCGTCCAGAAAACCATCATTGCCGCCGGCCTCGATGGTGAAACCGATGGCCACCGCGAGGTATCCGGCGGTCGTCCCCTCGACCTCGATGACCCAGATCCGGATGTGGTGGTTTTCGGCCAGGGCTCCGTCGAGGGAGGATTCGATGATCGCATCGTCGATGTTGTGACCGTCGTAAATGTAGTACTCCTGGATCATAGCGCCCAGGACCGGTCGGTCGGTTGCGGTGGCCATGCGAAATACGGGGGTGATGCTGTTTTTAGCCATGTTGGGAATTTCGCTTCGTTTTGGCGCGATTATGCTGGAGCAAACCCATCAAGACAGCGTTAAGTGATCATTTCGAAGGGGCTTGTCTACCGGTTCCAGCTGGACGGGTCCAATATTCGGTGCAGTGGTTCTCGTAAAAGCTTGTGTTATTGACTTTCAATGCTGAGTCGCGGAACTTTGCCCATGCCTTTCAAGGCCGCGCAGGCGAAAGTACCACGATGATGGAGGGGGTCGAAAAGGGGTTCAAGATGACATTATTTCCAAAGGGGCGTCTGTCTCGTCGAAATTTCCTGGCGGGGACTGGCGCCGTGGCGGCTGGTATATCCGTGCTTCCCAAGGATGCTTGCTCGGCTGAGGATGCCAAGCTCAATTTCTATAATTGGGACACTTATATCGGTGAGACCACCCTGGCCGATTTCAAGACCGCCAGCGGTGTTGACGTCAAAATGGACCTGTTCGCCGACAACGCGGAGTTGTTCGCCAAGCTGAAAGGCGGTAATCCTGGCTACGACGTCATCGTGCCTTCCAATGATTACGTTGAGCGGATGATCATCGCCAAACTGCTGATGCCGCTTGATCACTCTAAAATTCCGAACAAGGTGAACCTGCAAAGCGTGTTCCTAGACGTAGGTTTTGATCCGGGCCGAAAGTTTTCGATGCCTTACATGTGGGGCACGATGGGGATTGGTTACCGTAAATCTAAGACGGATGGCTCACCGGACAGTTGGAAATGGTTGTTCGATTCAGATCGGTACAAAGGCCGCTGCGCGGTTCTGAGCGAGGCGACCGGTGTGCTTGGCGCTGTTTTCAAATATATGGGGCACCCGCTTAACACCTCGGATCCAAGGCTTATAAAAGAGGCCGAGCGTCTTCTTATTAAACAGAAGCCGAACCTAAAACTGTTCGCACCCGACAATGGTCAGGATTTGCTCCTGTCCGGCGAGGTCGACCTGACCATGGAGTGGAATGGGGATATCCTTCAGATT
>JAPKDN010000783.1 GCA_028822575.1 Alphaproteobacteria bacterium
AAACCTTGCTCGATCCGTATACTTACATCCGGTTTGAAGCTCCGCGCATCACCGAAGATTTGGGCGGAACCCGGGACCGCGTTACGTGTCCCGTCGGTTTTAAGCTCCGTTACCGATAGAACCGAAAGCTGGGACGGGTCGATGACGCGGGAGACAACCGTTTGCAATCCCATGACGGTCGCGCAAGCGGCCACCAACGCATCGTTGAGCTCATGCGGCCTGGATGCGTGTCCTCCGACGCCGGTCAGCGTGATCTCGAAATTGTCCTCGGCCGCCATGAAAGCGCCAGTCCGTGTCGCGAAATTTCCCACCGGCAAGCCGGGCATGTTGTGCAGTCCATAGGCTTCCTCGAATGGAAAGCGTTCCAGGAGACCATCATCGAGCATGGCCTTCATCCCTTTTCCCCACTCCTCGGCCGGTTGAAAGATTAGGCGAATGACGCCTTTGAAGTCCCGGGTTTCCGCCACCCGTGGGGCGGCGCCCAGGAGCATCGCGGTATGGCCGTCATGGCCGCACGCGTGCATCAGTCCTGGTGCTCGGGATTTGTGGTCCCGTTCACCAACTTCCTGGATCCGGAGCGCGTCCATATCCGCTCTGAAAGCGATGGACCGGTTTCCGGTGCCCCCGCGTAACGTCGCGACACTCCCAGTTCCGCCGATACCGTGTTCGATCTCTTCGATCCCGAATTCTTTAAGCCTCTCGACCACAAATCGCGCGGTTTGTTGTTCTTCGAAGCCAAACTCGGGGTGTTGATGCAGATGACGTCGCCACTTAGCCACGTCCGCGTCGGGTGCTTTCTGTTCGTCGACTCGATTCATCGCGCTTTCTCCCGAGGCGGACGTGGTGCTGGTTTGACCAGCACGAAATCACAAAAATAGTAAGCAATACACAACAACAATGACGTGACCAATACGAGGTTCTACCACCGAGACGAAGAACTGGTCCAAGCCGCGCCGTGTGCACGCATGCGGCGCAAGGGAGCGGACCGGCTTGACCAGCACACTAGCCGACCGCAAGGTAGTGGGGCGAAATCCAAATGGGAAATCCGAGTTGATGACAGCCGTTCAATTGAAAACCATGTTCGGCGACTTTCCGATCACCGAAGCATTCAAGCGCGGCGACTTCGCCTCACACCGAGCCTGACGCTCGACATGACCGACGTGGCGGAGGCCCACAAGCTCTTCAAGCCGGTGGTGCGCGAACTCGCCTTCGATGTCGCCGAACTCTCTATCATGACCTTCCTGATCGCGAAGGCCCACGGCGCGCCACTAACCCTGTTGCCGGCCGTGTTGATGGCCCGCTTTCAGCACCCCTACATCGTCTATAATGCGCGAAGCGGCATTGTAAAGCCGAAGGACTTGGAAGGCCGCCGCGTCGGCATTCGCTCGATCACGGTAACGACGGTGACCTGGGTACGCGGCATGCTCGTCAACGATTTCGGTGTCGATTTGAGCCGTGTCAACTGGGTGACGTTCGAGGACGCTCATGTCGCGGGTGTCGAAGACCCGCCCGGCGTCGAACGGGCGGGCGCCGACAAGACGCTTGATGGCATGCTGGTCGCCGGTGAATTGGATGCCGCCATCCTAGGCGCTCCGGTCGACCAACCAGACATTCGCCCGCTCTTCCCGGACCCGGCCGCAGCCGCGGCCGAGTGGCGGGCAAAGCACGACGCATCCAGTTGAACCACATGGTCGTCGCTAAGAACGACGCGCTCGAGGCACACCCCGACGCGGTTCGGGATGTCTATCGGCAACTCTCCGCCAGCAAGCGCGCCGCGCGATTGCCGAAGCCGGGAGAACCGGACAACAATCCTTTCGGTTTGGCCGCGAACCGTCGCAATTTGGAGCTGGCGATCGACTGCGTCCACGCCCTGGGTTTGATGGATCGACCCTACGAGGTCGATGAACTCTTTGACGACGTGACGCGGGGGCTTTAGGCGCGCCTTGTGATAGCGTTCGCGACCCACGCGTTCGCGCAAAGCGAACCCGAGCGCCGCGGCTGGCCCCAAGCATCGAGGTATTACCGACGGGTAGCCCCGAACCGCTGGTGAGGATCTTTATCGCTTCACCTCATACACACTCGGAGATGTTTTCAATTGCGCGCCCCATTTCCGGACCTCCTGCGGACACAAACAATTGCGCCCCGACGTTTGCGTCGGGGCGTGCGTGTTAGTCGTTGATTTTGTTGATAAGTTTGGTTGCGGGGGTAGGATTTGAACCTACGACCTTCAGGTTATGAGCC
>JAPKDN010000784.1 GCA_028822575.1 Alphaproteobacteria bacterium
CGATTTTGGCGAAGAGGAACGACCCTCCCCATACGATCGACAACAAAACCAAAATCAGCCATTCGGCGGGGTCCATGGGTGGCTCGGACATCAGTGCCCCCCAAGGAGGAGACTCTGCCAAGACGTGTCCTACCGATAACCGGCGCTTGACCCTCAATGGTCCCACAAGGTTGGAACCGAAATGTTGAGTGGGCTTTGGCAACTTTATTTTGTGAGGGAAATATACACGCCATCCCAGTCAGCGCCGGGTGCGTTGATCTCGTAGTCATCGACCCTCTCGGCGTATAGATCATAGGTTCCCGTCATCGGCAGACCGGCCTCGGCAGATAGTTTGCGCGCCCGCTCGATATCGTGCCGAGCCTCCGCCCAATCCTGAGCCTTATAATGCTCCAACATGGCGCGATGAACGTCTTCCAACGCCTTGAAGGTGGCGCTTTCTGAGAGATCAGGTTCACCAAGCACCGTGAAAATTCGGATCGGCTCGGTCTTGCCCTTAACCTGAATCAGGTCAAGTTCCAGGGTAGCCATGTCCTCTAACCCCTGCATCGTTCCAGCACTTAGAATCACCTCGACACCATAGGTCTTGCATTGACCTTCCAACCGGGCCGCGAGGTTAACGGTGTCGCCAAGCGCCGAATAGTCGAAACGCTGTGCCGAGCCGACGTTGCCGACACAACACACACCCGAGTTCAACCCGATTCCAATGCCCAGCTCGATTGGTGGCTCGTTCTTGGCCGCGGATTCCAGGGCCAATTCAGAGTTAAGGAGTACTAACCGTTTACGCATCTCCAGGGCTGACATCACACCCAGGCGCCGGTGTTCCGCTACATCCAGCGGCGCGTTCCAGAACGCCATGATGCAGTCACCCATATATTTGTCGATGGTTCCCTCGGACTCCATGATGACCTGCGTCATGGGTGTGAGAAACCGGTTAATAAGCTCGGTCAACTCATGGGCATCCAGACGCTCCGAAATCGACGTAAAACCGCGGATGTCGCAAAATAACAGAGTCAGATCCCGCATCTCGCCGCCTAGCGTCAATTCACCGGGCTGCTCGGCCAGGCGTTTCACCAGGGTCGGCGACATATATTGACTGAAGGCGGAGCGGACTCGGCGACGTTCACGTTCGGTATCCAGGAACCTGAGAAACGACGTCCCGCTATAGACCAACACGCCGACGATGCTAGGATACATCGGATCGAACAGTAGTTTCAGATCCGTATAGGCGTACCAGGAAAACCCTATCGCTCCGGCGACCATGACGCCGCTGATCACACTGGCGCCGGTAGTGCCAAGTTTAGGCACCCAAAAAACGCCAAGCATGATCACGCCCATGGCGACAATGAACATCATCTCGACACCATCGGCCCAATCCGGGCGTTCCAGGAAATCATTCAGCAGGATCTGTTCGACCATTTGCGCGTGCAGGCTAACCCCTGTTGTCGCTTGATCCAGCGGCGTCGAATGCTGGTCCTTAAGGCCGGCGGCACTGGTGCCGATAAAAACAATCGCCCCTTCAAGGCGTTCCGGCGCGATCGAGCCATCCATGACTTTCCAGGCAGGCAACATGCGAGATTCGACAGCCCCGGTATCGCGTAACCACATGGCAGCCTCGGCGTCCGTTGGCACCACGAACTGCCCAATCTTGACCTGATTGATGCCGGTCTGCTCACCAAACGCGGTCTCGCCGCTGGCGCCGGACGATTTGATAATCATCGACGACGCGCCCTGGGCCACCCGCAACGCTTCGGCGGCCAGCGAAGGATATATTTGATCGCCGACCAGGACGAAGAGCGGCACGCGCCGAATGACTCCGTCTGAGTCAAAAACCGGACTAAGACTGCCTCCGCCCGAGAGTGCCGCATCTATCTCCGGAAGGTTCGCGATCGCCCCCGGGTAGCTCCTCAGGAACATTTTGGGATCGTCACCGGAATGCGCGAGGCCCCCTTTAATCATCGGCAGGGGATCTGTCTCACGAGCGATCGGAATGAAGCCGCCGACAGTGGGGCCTTGAGCCAGTACATTCGCAAAAATCAGATCATGGTTTAGTAACTCCCCGGTGCCAATCGCGGTGCGTATCAGCCGCCCGGTCTCGCTATCCCCAAAACTCTCGAGCAGGTTTTCCGGCGACATCCGGTCCGGCTCGGCAAAGACAATATCCAAGGCAACAACAGCGGTACCAGCGTTGAGAAGGCGCGCCACCAATTCCGCGACGACGGTCCGCGACCAGGGCCACTG
>JAPKDN010000785.1 GCA_028822575.1 Alphaproteobacteria bacterium
CCCGCGTTGCCCTGGTGATCGGCAATGACGAATACGTAACGCTGCCCAATCTCAACAATGCCGGCAATGATGCGCGAGGGGTGGCGGCCAAGCTCGAATCGTTGGGGTTCGAGACCATCCTCCACATTAATGTGGGTCGCCGAGATTTAGGCCGCACCGTGTCGATCGCCTAACGTTGAGTGATGCCATGAATACCGGGAGGAACTAGGCGTGGGAAAATCCATATTGCTTACAGGGGCTGCGGGCGGTGTAGGGCAAGCCATTGGTGCTGCGCTGATGGATGCCGATCACGAAGTGGTGGCATTTGATCGACTTGAAACACCAGGGTTCACTCGGTCCATCGTCGCGGACATTTTGGATCGCCACGCGGTGTTGGAAGCGGCCCAAGGCATGGACGTGATTATCCATCTGGCCGCCGCGCCCGATGAGGCAGATTTCATTGATGAACTATTGGAGCCCAACATCCGTGGCCTGTATCACGTGTGCGACGCGGCGCGGGCTCGCTCGGTGCCACGACTGGTTCTGGCGAGTTCCGTGCAAGTGGTGACGGGCCACTCCCTTAGGGCGTCTAGCCAGTCCTTTAAAAAATTAATCAAGATCGAGGATGGACCGCGAGTCGTCAATCACTACGCCCTAACCAAACTCTGGGCGGAAGGCATCGGGGAGATGTATTCGAGAGTTCACAATATGACTGTTATCGCGGCGAGGCTGGGTTGGTTGCCTCGTTCGGTTGAACACGCCGAAGCCCTAAGGTCGAGTACCTGGGGACCGGATGTTTATCTTAGCCACGGAGATGCCGGGCGTTTTTTTCAAACTTGCGTTGAAGCCAAACTTGATAAAGGTCGGTTCGAAATTTTGTTCGCCCGCAGTAAGTCAGCTAATGTTGACCGGCTTGATATTGAACCAAGCAGGAGAATTCTCGGGTATGAGCCGCGAGATACCTGGCCGGAAGGGCAGCCTTTTATCTAGTCTTATCCATGGGCACCCGGCGTAAACAGTCCATCACCATCGTGGAGAGTCTCCCGACTTGGGACCCGAGCAATCCTCTGGCGTTGCCCGAAAACCCTTCCCGTGCTGCGATTAACCGTTATCGCCTCGCGACGCTCATGAGACGGCGACCATTTTTCCATCCCGCGCCTTCGTTTGGCCGTTCGATCTCGGTGGGGCGCCGGGACACCACACCGAGCTTGGACTTGGAAATCAAAGATGAGAAATCTCAACGATATGACCGCTTGGATCACGGGCGCTGGGACTGGAATCGGGGAAGGCGCAGCGCTCGCTCTTGGACGGGAAGGTGTGAGAGTCGTGCTTACCGGGCGCCGCGTGGCGCCGTTGGAGACGGTGGCCGGGAAGATCCGGGATGCCGGCGGCACCGCACAGGCAGCTCAAGGCGACGCTACCGATCGCGAGAGCATGCGCGCGTTGGCGTCGGATATTCATAGCCAATATGGCCGCCTTGATCTGCTGTTCAACAATCACGGCATGAACATTACCGATCATACTTGGGGCGAAGGCAATCTCGAGGGATGGGATGAGGTAATCGATGTGAACCTCAAGGGCGCCTATAATTGCGCCGACGCGGCTCTCAAGGTAATGCGTGGCCAAGATGAAGGGACAATCATCACCACCGCATCAAGGGCCGGAGTGATTTATGCACCCCGCGCCGGAGTCGCCTATGGCGCCGCCAAACACGGGGTTGTGGCGCTCAATCAATTGATCAATATGGAAGAGGGCAACAACGGCATTCGCGCTTGCGTGCTTTGCCCTGGAGAGGTCGACACCCCCATCCTCGATCTTCGTCCTCAGCCGGTTCCGAGCGAGGACCGAGCGCGGCTTATCCGATCCGAGGATATGGGCGAGATCGTGGTGTTCATCATGAAACTTCCAGGCCGGGTCACCTTGAACGAGATGATGATCAGCCCGACCTACACCCGCAAACCGCTGCCGGGTGAAGGCTGACGCGGACGATTATTTCAGGAAGCGGACTCTTCTATAGGGCGCCATCCCGAATAGAGGGAGCCAGCATTTTATTCCAGAGGCCATTGCGAAGTTCCCGATCTGAGCCAGGATAGTAAAACATCGCGAAGACGACAGTCTGTCCATCCGTGATTTATTCCCAAGTGGGTTTCAGCGCAAAAAAATTCGTTTACCTCCCGGCTGGCTCGATGCCGGCAGTCATCAGGTAGCCGCCGGTTTTGTCACCAATGCCGCCCCTCAGAGAATGCTCAACGTTTTGTA
>JAPKDN010000047.1 GCA_028822575.1 Alphaproteobacteria bacterium
ATGATCGAGGCGCTTCAGGCGATGGGGTCGGTGATTTTCGATCCCTATCTACTCTTTCTGATCTTTGCGACGACGGTGCTGGGTGTGATCATCGGCGTGTTGCCCGGATTGGGCGCGACCACGGGCGCCGCACTGCTTCTGCCGTTTACACTGACTATGGAGCCAGTCCACGCGATCGCCGTGCTGGCGACAATCTATGTCGCCGCGACCTTTGCGGGTTCAATCACCGCAATTTTGATAAATACGCCTGGCACTTCGGCCGCTGCCGCGACGACTTTTGATGGATATCCGTTGGCACAGCGGGGCGAGGCTGGACGAGCACTTGGCATCGCGGTGGTCTCCAGCACAATTGGCGGGGTGTTCTCCGTAATCGTACTTTGTATCGCCGCGCCCTTGCTGGCCCGGGTTGCGTATGAGTTCCGCCCGCCGGAATATTTCGCTCTAACCTTGTTCGGTCTTTCGATGCTGGCGACTATAAGTGCCGGTGGTACGGTAAGAAATCTGATCGGCGGCATTTTCGGTGTCTGGTTGGCGACTATCGGCGCCGAACCAACTACCGGGATCGAGCGTTTTATGTTCGGCAATTACGAGCTTTACGAAGGCCTTGCCTTTGTCCCGGTGTTCATCGGCTTGTTTGCCATTTCGGAACTGCTGGTGCAATCAAAACGGATTAACCAGGCGGTCGATGCGATCGGTTTGAAGGCGGTGCAGTTGCCCACGAAGGCGGACTACAAACGCATCTGGAAAACCGTTCTTCGCTCCTGCGGTATCGGTACCTTCATCGGCGTGTTGCCGGCTGAGGGGGCGACTGTCGCCTCGATGATAGGCTACGCGGAGGCCAAGAGATGGTCGAAGAACAAGGAGGAATTCGGGAAGGGCTCGATCGAGGGTATCGCCGGCGCCGAGGCCGCTAATAACGCTGCTACCGGCGGAGCCATGGTGCCGACCATGGTGCTTGGCATTCCTGGTAGTGGAACGACGGCGGTGATCCTGGTCGGCCTTTTGGTTCACGGATTGCGCCCCGGCCCTTATCTGTTCACCGAGCAAGTCGACACGGTCTATCAGATTTTTGGCGCGATGCTTGTAGCCAATCTGATGTTCATGATCATGGGGCTTTATGCGTCCAAACTGTTCGCGCGGATTTCCCTGGTGCCGCTCCAATTACTTTGGCCGATTGTTTTCGCGCTGGCGGTTATTGGTGCCTATGCGCTGAGTTCGTCGCTATTGGATGTCTGGATCGTGATGATATTCGGAGTGGTGGGATTTTTGGCACGGCGGCACGGGTTTGCCGTAGCCCCGATCGCGGTCGGGTTGATTTTGGGAGAGATGGTGGAAACCAGTCTTCAGAATTCCCTGAAAATGTTTGACGGTGAGTGGTGGTTGATTCTTACTCAGCCACTTGCCGCGTTGTTCCTGGTGTTAGCCTTCATGGGGCTCTGCGGGCCGACCATCCTGTCTAAAATAGTGAAAAAGCCGGACTGACAGTCCGCTGCTGACGATGTCTCGGCCCTCTCCCAAGATTTGACCGCTCTAACCAGAAAGGAACAACTGCGACCACCCGCTCGCGATCACGATGAGCATCCAAATGGCGGCGAGGCCAAGGCCTGCCCGCATGGCGGTCCGCTCGTCCCCCTTGGTGCGATCTGGCAGGGCGGCGATCAGGATCGAGATGATCGGCAAGGACGCGATCGCCATATGCGCCGACCCGCTGTGTTGTAACGCCGCGAACAAGGTTCGGGCATCGAGGCTTGCTCCCGTGGCGGCGGCGCTGGACATGAACAGGGCGTTCGAGGTGACGCCGCTACCGGTGGCGAAGGCCCCGGCCCCACCCAATAGGGTGACGACGACCGTTGCCATGGCTGCTCCCAATCGCGACAACATCTCGGCAAGGGCGCCGATCCCGCCAATCTCGACCAGAACCCGCGCCGTCAGCAGGAACAAAAAAATGCTGGCCAGCGGTCGCCACGCCCGCCTTGCCACTTGGGGAAAGAGTGTGCCCGCCGCCATGTTTCGGCCCGACTTTGCTAGGAACACGGTCGAGATCAACGAGACAGCGAGAAGCGCGAAGCCCGGTGATTCGATCACCCGGAACGACACGCGCTCTGTCTCGATCGCCGCCGTGAAGCCCAGCGCGGCGACATGGGGGATCGCCATCTTTTGCAGCACGACCCCGACGATAAGCAAACAGTATGGCAACATCGACGGCGACAGCAGGTTCCCCATCAACCCTTTTTTTGATCGAGCGCTGGCGATGGCGAACACCATCACGGCCAGGCCGCCGCCGACACCCGCGACCTCGACGCCGATCCAACGGGTGGTGACGGCGATACCCCCGATCAGCACAAGCCCGGTGACCACGGCATAGACCCCATCGCGGACCCCTACGCCGGATAATCCGAGCAGGCAAAATAGCGGCAGCACCGCCGCGACCGGCCCGCTTGTCTTCAGAATGGCATCCGCGAGCACGGGGACGGGCAATGCCGCCAGCTCGGCGCCAAGGAGAACCGACACCGATAGTGCGCCCCAAGCCATGAGGCTCATGCCGATCAACGCAAAACGAATGGCCTCGGACCTGCCTACGGTCCGCAAAAGTAGTGGCACGGTGACCAACATCGACACCCCGTAACCGGTCAACGATTCCAGCGCCACGCCGATGCCGATCGTAATCAGGATCACGGTCCGGGGCGTTGATAGCCCCAGGGACGTAACGGCTGCTCCCAACACGGCGGGGCCTCCGCCTCGGCCGCTCACTTCGACAAAAAGCAGCCCAAGGAAAATGACGACGCCGACGAGTACTTGCAGGACCAGGGCATCGGTGAAGGCGTTGCTCAGGTGCTCGAACCGGGAGATCGAAAATATCCCGGTTGCCCATAATGTCACGGCGCAGACAAGCGATATGGAGGCGGCGACTAGACCGCTAAGCCGAAACACCAGAACCGAAAAGACAACCGCCGCGCAGGGCAGCAACGCAAGTGATGCCGTCATTGAGTGTCTCGTGTTGGTCCAACGACACCGCGGGGGGCGATCCCTAGGGCTGCTATATCCACGCGCTTAGCTTCCCAGGCAGCGCGCTCGGGTCGTGTCCGGGAAGATGGATTTATTGTAACCGCCCGATCGCCATTCCACGTCCCTGATGAGCGCCCGCGCTGGCTAGTCGCCGAGAAAGCCATCCACTACCCTCGCGTCGGAACGATTGGAACGCAGGCTGGAGAATACGCACGATGGAAACAATCACCGAGGTCACGCACCACCATGCGGAGATTGGCGAGGTGATGCTGCATTACGTGACGGCGGGCGAGGGGCCGCCGGTGGTGCTTCTGCATGGTTGGCCTCAAACTTGGTGGGAATGGCGCCACGTGATACCAGCTCTAGCGGAAAAATACACCGTGATCGCGCCGGACATGCGTGGGCTTGGCGACAGTTCCAGGCCTCTGAGCGGCTATGACAAGAAGACCGTGGCCAATGACATCTGGCTGTTGGTCAACGAGGTTCTCGGCCACGAGAAATTCTATCTGGTTGGCCATGATTGGGGCGGACCGACCGCCTACGCGCTCGCGGCGGCGCATCCGGACGCGGTCGAGAAGCTGGTCATCCTCGATGTCACCATCCCCGGCTGCGGCGGTGATTTCTCCGAGGGTGGGCGGCGCTGGCACCATCAGTTTCATATGACGCCCGATCTTCCGGAAGCCTTGATCGAGGGCCGCGAGGATATCTATCTCGCCTGGTTTTACCGCACGTTCGCCTATAAGCCCGACGCGATCGGCGAGGATGATTTGTTTGAATATTTGCGCACTTATTCCCAGCCTGGCGCGATGCGAGCCGGGTTCTCTTATTACCGTGAAATGCTTCGAGACGCGCGAGAGAACGCCGAAACCATCGCTCGATTCAAGTTGCCGATGCCGGTTCTGGCGATTGGCGGCGGGGTCAGCTATCCGCATGGACGGGGGCGGGGCGCGCAAGCCGGCAAGTCTTTGAAACGGGTCGCGTTGAACGTGCAAGCCGAGGTGTTCGAGGAATGTGGCCATTTCATCCCGGAAGAGGCTCCGGATCGATTGAATAACCGCCTGCTGAAGTTTTTTGCCGAAAAGACTGCGTAGACCCGGCCACCATCGGCTCGGATCCTTTCAATGACCTTCTTGAGGACGAGACCATGACGGATGCATTGCCCGATGGTGCCCTGGTTTCCCGCGAGCTGGCGTCCTTCGTCGCGGACAGTCAATGGGAGGATATGCCAACGGCTGTGCGGCACGAGGCGAAACGTTCACTGCTAAATTGCTTCGCCACGGCTTTCTCCGGCTGCCGCGACGAGGCGCTGGAGATTAGTTTGGCGTCGCTCCTAGAATTTGGAGCCAAGGGTGAGGCCAGGCTGATCGGCCGAGCCGAGTGCGTTGATCCACTGACCGCCGCGTTCCTCAATGCCGTGGCGGCAAATGTCTATGATTTCGACGACACCCATTTGCGCACGGTCATTCACCCCGCCGCCCCGGTTGCGCCGGCGTTGCTGGCGCTCTCGGAGAAGCGACCGGTTAGCGGCAAGGTCCTTATCCAGGCGCTGGCCCTGGGGATAGAGACCGAGTGTCGGATCGGCAACGCTATCTCGCCCGGTCATTATGCACGCGGCTGGCACATCACCGCCACCTGCGGAGTTTTTGGAGCCGCGATGGCGGTGGGCAAGGGTCTCGGATTGGATGCGAAACAGCTTATCTGGGCATTGGGCAACGCATCGGCTCAGTCGTCCGGGTTGGTCGAAACACTCGGGTTCATGGCTAAGAGCATCGGCGTCGGCGGCTCGGCTCGGGGTGGGCTTTTGGCGGCGCTGATGGCGGAGCGCGGGCATAATGGACCGGCCCGACCTCTTGAAGGGCAACGCGGGTTCCTTAATGTGACCTCGGATCGCCCGAATATCGACGAGATCACCGAGGGTCTTGGCGTTCGGTGGGAGGCGTTGGCCAACATCCACAAACCCTATCCCTGCGGCATCGTGCTCAACGCGGTAATCGATGGGTGTCTGGTATTGCGCGAGAAGGCTGCCTCGCCGGTCGAGAAGATAGCCTCGATAACCCTGCATGGTCACCCGTTGTTGAGGCAGCGCGCCGACCGTCCCGGCGTGAGCACCGGCAGGGAATCCCAGGTGAGCGCGCAACACGCCGTCGCGGTCACCCTGTTAAGGGGCTGGCCCGGTCTCGCGGCGTTCACGGATGCTGTAGTAAATGACCCGGCTGTACTGGCGTTGCGTCAGCGGGTCCATCTGATTGATGACTCGGACGGCGCGGTGCCCGGTGTGAGGATCGTTGTAGGGCATTCGGACGGCTCGGAGGATGAAATCGTCATCGACCATGCTCGCGGGACCGATAAGCGGCCTCTCGACGATGCTGAATTAGAAGACAAGTTCCGTGTCTTGGTCGCCGAGAAGGCACCGGATTGTGAGAACGCGGAACAGTTGATCGACGGGATCTGGAACCTGGAGAACCTTGACGACGTGAGCACGCTTCTGGATCATTGCCAGCCCGTTGATCGGTGACGTCGCTTGCTAGAGCAGGTGGAGGGTCAACGCTCGCCGCGATACTGAACCGGTTGCCCGGCGCTTGCCCGTAACCGGGGGCTCGGTTCAAGGTCCAGCGGCGCGACATTTTGGAAAGGATCCCGTACAATGGCAATCGAGATCACACAGCTTTTGCACGCCGGGGTTCGAATCGGTCCGAACGATGCGGATGTCGCCAAGGCCGAGGATTTCTATCAAGGCTTGCTTGGCCTGCAGCGAGATGGCGTGCGTCCGCACATTCCCACGGTCCCCGGTTTTTGGGTGAATGTGAAGGACGACGACCGAGGCCAGCAAATCCACATCATGGGCGCCGAGGGGATGTCCAAGGCGGCGCGCTCCGAAAAGCACGACCCGACCCGCCACCATCTCGCCTTCGAGGTGCGCGACCTTGATGTGGCGCGGGCCGAGCTAGAACGGCGCGAGATTGAGTTTTGGATCTACGAAGGGTTGGTTGGGCGAGGATCTGATCAGGTCTTTTTCGAAGATCCATTTGGTAATGTAATCGAATTACAAGAGGCTCCAGCCTAGAACTGGTGTGACCGATAGCGCCTTACGTTTGATGTTTCCTGGAAAATCACATGAGTAAAACCGAAGGTGAGGGCGCCGCGCTTGCGGGCGTTCGGGTTCTGGAGCTAGGTGGTGGTGTCGCCGGCGCCTATTGCGCGAAACTTTTCGCCGATATGGGGGCGACGGTCTGGCGGATTGAGCCGATGGCGGGTGATGCGTTGGCCGAAACTTCGCTGGACCCTGTCGAGCCGATGACGCGTGGTCTGTATCTCGACTACCTGAACGCCGGCAAGATCCCGCTTACCGGCATCGCGGTCGCGGCCACCTTCGACATCCTGATCCTGGGCGAGGCCGCGGATCGACCGACCGATCTTGCGGCACCGAGCACCGCCGTTCTGGATATCAGCTGGTTCGGCGCCGACGGGCCCTACGCGGATTGGCAAGGCACGGATCTGATCGTCCAATCTCTCGCCGGACTGGTGCAGCCGGTTGGCCCCATCGATGGCCCACCGCAATTCCCTGGTGAACATCAGGCGACCTTGATCGCCGGCTTATCCGCTTATTGCGCCGGTGTTGCCGCGTTGATCGGCGGCCGGCCCACCGCGCCGCGCCATTTCGAGGTGAGCATTCTCGAGGCCATCCTGATCAATGCCGACTTGCAGATCTGTCAGACAGCGTTGATGGCCGCGCCGGTGCCGAGGATGGGCGTGAACCGGTTCGTGCCGACTTGTCCAGTCAGCATTCACAAATGTAAGACTGGCTGGATTGGGATCACGCCGCTGACACCCGCCCAGTGGCAGGCCTTTTGCCGGATCATCGAATTGCCAGATTTCGCGAACGATCCGGAATTGCTACCTCAGCGCACCCGGTTTCCTCATGCCGAACGTATGGAAACAGCCTTCAACACAAGGTTTCCACTTAAGACCGCCGAGGAATGGGCGGCCATGGGGCGTGAGCACAAAGTGCCGATGGTGGTGGTGCCGGACGCGCTCGGCATTCTGGACCACCCGATCTTCAATGCCCGCGAGTCCCTGGCGAACTTCGAGAGTGAGGGGGAAACCTATCGGGTCCCGCGCACGCCCTTCCGTCTGGAGAAAACGCCGTCGCGTCTGGTTCTGGAAAAGCCAAGCGGTAAGGCGGTTCTTGAACCCCTAGATGAGGTTGGTACTTCCGACACGCCGTTGACTGGAATTCGGGTGGCGGACTTCTCCATGGGTTGGGCCGGGCCCTTGACCACGCGCATGCTGGCAGATTTCGGCGCCGAGGTGATCAAGATCGAGGCCGGACGCTATCCTGACTGGTGGCGCGCCGTGGAATGGACGCCTGAGGCGATCGCCGCCAAGCAATACGAGAAAAGCGAGCGCTTTTCCATGGTCAACCGGGGCAAGCAGAGTGTCAGCCTCGACCTTACCAATCCCGACGGGATGGCGTTGGCCAAGGATTTGGCTGGACATTGCGATTTGGTGGTCGAGAACCAGGCCGCCGGCGTGATGTCACGTCTCGGCCTTGGGTACGAGCATCTGTCGGAAGGCCGTGCAGATCTGATCATGCTTTCCATGTCTGCCTTTGGCGCGGGCAATGCCTGGTCCGACACAAGAGCCTATGGCTCGGTACTGGAGCAGGGTTCCGGCATCCCAAGCTTCGCCGGACGCCCGGAGTGGCCACCGACCATGGCGCATATCGCCTATGGTGACCCAATTGGTGGCATTCATGGTGCCGCCTCGTTACTGACCGCGTTGTTCCATCGCCGCCGGACTGGTGTTGGCCAGTGGATCAATAACACCCAGATCGAGGCGATGCTGCCGTTCACCACACCCGCGCTGCTGATCCGTCAAGCGACGGGGCATGAGCCGCTCCGTCGCGGTAACCGTCACCCGTCTCTGGTGCCGCACGGGGTATTCCCGGCCCAAGGAGAAGACCGCTGGATTGCGATCGCGGTGACGGGCATCGAGGGGTGGCGGGGTTTGGCTCGGGCGATTGGTCGGGATGACTGGGCCGAGGATGAGGGTCTGGCGCCACCCAAGGCACGACGCCGGATCGAGGACGAGATCGAGGTGGCGATTAGTGCCTGGACAGCGGGCCAGGATGGGGCGGGTGCCGCGGAAGCGTTGCAGCTCGCCGGTGTGGCCGCTGCGCCGCTCCATTATATGGACCAGGTAACCGAAGACCGGCATCTGCGGGCCCGGTCGTTCTTTTATGAGATCGAGCGACTTCATACCGGCCATCAATGGCAGACCGGATTGCCGCTACGCTTGGATGGCGAACGTTATCCGATGCGAGGGCTGGCGCCATTACTGGGCGGCGATAGCGAGCGGGTGTTAGTCGGGTTGTTGGGGATCGAGGATGCCGTGTATCGGCGATTGATCGATGAAGGTGTGGTCAGCTTCGCGCCAACGCAATTGCGCGGTAGTTGAGTTGGGTCATGTGGGAGCCGCGAGGCCATTTGAATGTGCCCCTGACAGGTCATCGCGCCAGCGAAAGCTGGGGCTATTGCTCGGACTGCGCCTAACCTTCGTTGTGCTACTAGAGAATACTTTCGTTACCAGTCCGATCGGGTGAAGAGCCTCAGCTTTCGCTGTCGCGACGGGGAGGAAGTTTGTTTGGACGCCGGTGATCCAACATCTGGTATTTTCGGTGAAATGATCTTCAAACTGGTCAAGTGACGTGGTGCCTGTAAATTAGCCGGGGAAATAAAGATCAAGCACGACACGGCGGGAGAGATCATCATGGCCAATGGTTTGTTTGAAAAAGGCGCTATCACGGGTATCGGCGAGACCGCTTATACCCGTGGCTCCGGCAAAAGCGATATAGCCCTGCAAATGGAAGCTTCGCTAAAGGCGATCGCCGACGCCGGGTTGAAGCCGAGCGATATAGACGGGGTCGTGCCTTATGCCGCCGGCGCGGCGGTCGCTGAGGATTTCATCACCAACTTCAATCTGCCGGATCTGCGCTTCTCGGCGACCACGCCGCTGGGCGGGGCAAGCTGTGTAGCGGCGATTCAGGCGGCGGTCACGGCGGTGGCGGCGGGGCTCGCCAATCACGTGCTGATCCCGATCGGGCGCAACGGTTATTCCGGCGGTCGGATTGGCGACCGGGTTCAACAGATGCCTCAGTTCCGAACCATCGGCGAGTTCGAGATGCCGCTTGGCACCTTGGCGCCGGCGCAGTTGTATTCGCATATGGCGCGCCGCCACATGGAGATGTACGGCACCAAAAGCGAGCATTTCGCCAAGATCGCCATGGCCGTGCGCAAGCATGCCGCGATGAACGACAATGCACTCCGTCAAGGCGTGATGACGCTGGAGGATCACCAGAACTCGCGGATAATCGCCGATCCGCTCAGATTGTTCGACTGCTGTTTGGAAAGCGATGGCGGCGCGGCGGTGATCGTCAGCGCCTCCGAGCGCGCCAAGGACATGGCCAGTAAGCCGGCCTATATTATGGGCGTCGCCGAGGGCCACCCAGACTCGCCTAGCACGATCACCCAGCGCCCGGATATTACGACCTTGGGAACCGCCAAGGCCGCGCCGCGTGCCTTCGAGATGGCTGGGATTACCCATAAGGACATCGACGTCGCGGAGATTTATGACTGCTTCACCTATATCGTTTTGTGTCAGATGGAAGATCTTGGATTTTGCAAGAAGGGCGAGGGAGGGGATTTCGTCGCCAGCACTAATTTCAACTTCGACGGGGACCTGCCGCTAAACACCCATGGAGGGTTGCTCTCGCAAGCGCATATCGTTGGTATGAACCATGTTGTAGAGCTGGTGAAGCAATTGCGTGGAACAGCCGGCGCGGCCCAGGTCAAGGACGCCGAAATCGGCCTGGTTACTGGTTATGGTGACTTGGGCGATGGCACCGTCGCGATCATGAGGGCCTAAAGCCATGGAGATCGAGCGCCTCTATCCCCTGCCGAACCCGGACTCGCAACCCTATTGGGATGGCCTGAAGGACCGTCGTCTGATGCTGCAGCAATGCGGGGACTGCGGGACCATTCGGCACTACCCACGACCGGTCTGTGATCAATGCTATTCAATGGAGGTCGAGTGGGCTGAGGCGTCAAGGCGCGGCACGGTGCATAGCTGGTCGGTCTCGCATCACGCCTTTCATCCATCCTTCAAGGAAGATCTGCCGACGACCTTCGTGACCGTGGATCTGGAGGAAAATGTCAGGCTTGTCGGTATTTTGCGCGATGCGGACGCGATCCTGTCGATCGGCCTACCGGTCGAGATCCGCTTTGAGGATGCCGCCAACGGCGCGTTTACGATTCCGGTCCTTGTCGCTGCCTGATCAGCCGCGCGCGGCCGGCGGTCGCGCTCCATCTGGTGGCCAGGGCCACGACACCGTCTTCCAATGGGATGTTTAGGCTGCGAAGCACTTCGGAGAAGGCCGTGCAATGGCATTGATCGACGCGGCTCTTGATCGAACTCGTTCCACGCTCGCGATCCTGGCGCTGATTCTGGTCACTGGAGCCGTCGCCTATTTCGAAATTCCCAAGGAAGACGCCCCGGATATCAGTATCCCGGTCATTTTCACCAAAATTTCCCAATCTGGCATTTCGCCGGAAGACGCCGAACGCCTGATCGCCCGCCCGGTCGAGCAGGCGATGCGCGGTATAGACGGGGTGAAGGAAATTCGCTCCGAGGCTTATCTGGGCGGTGCCACGGTTACCGTGGAATTCGACGACGGGTTCGATCCGGACAAGGCGTTGGATGACGTGCGAGAGCAGATCAAGGTCGTGAAGGGCGATCTGCCGGACGGCGCGGGCGAGCCGACGGTTCACGAGGTTAATCTCAGCCTGTTCCCAGTGTTGGTCGTGACGCTCGGTGGCGACGCGTCCGAACGGGTATTGACCCAGGTCGCTCGAGACCTGCGGGAGACGATCGAAACCTTGCCGAGGGTGCTGGAGGCGCGCCTCATTGGTGATCGTGACGCGTCGGTCGAGGTCATCGTTGATCCGATTAAACTGGAAAGCCACGGGATTGATCCGGGCGCGTTGGTTCGGCGAATGGCACGGAGCAATCGCCTGGTCGCCGCCGGCAATCTGGATGCCGGCGCTGGACGGTTCGCGATCAAGGTTCCTGCGCTCTTCACCTCCCTTGAAGATATTCAGGCGATGCCGGTCAAGACCGTTGGTGACGCCGTGGTCAGGGTGCGCGATATCGCGGTAGTGCGCCAAACCTTCGAGGATCGAAAATCCGACGCGCGTCTGAATGGTAAACGCGCGATCGCTATCGAGGTCTCGAAGCGAATCGGCACCTCGATCATCGAGGTCACCGACGCGGTCCGAAACCAAGTGCTTACCCGCTCCAAAACTTGGCCCGAAGGGATCGCGGTCGCATTCTCTCAGGACAAATCTGAGAAGATCCGCGACCGGGTGCGTGACCTCCAGAACAACGTGATGAACGCGGTGTTGTTGGTGATGATTGTGCTGATCGCCGTGCTGGGCCCCCGCTCGGCGGCGCTGGTTGGGGTGGCAATCCCGGGATCGTTCCTGCTCGGCATTCTGGGGATCTCGATCGTTGGATTCACCGCCAACACGGTAGTGCTGTTCGCCTTGATCCTGGCGGTTGGCCTGTTGGTCGATGGGTCGATCGTGATGGTTGAGTACGCACAAAGGCTAATCCGCACGGGTCTGCGGCCAAGTGATGCTTATGGTCTGGCCGCGAGGCATATGGCTTGGCCGATCATCGCGTCCACCGCGACCACGCTGGTTGCTTTCCTACCGATGGTTTTCTGGCCCGGCACGGTCGGTGAGTTTATGAAATATCTGCCGGCGACCGTCCTGGCGGTGCTTGCGTCCTC
>JAPKDN010000048.1 GCA_028822575.1 Alphaproteobacteria bacterium
CTCATAGTCCACCTCGAACCGCAGCGACGGATATTCCGAGAGGAATAGGTCCAAATCCACCTCGAACCATTGCGGCGCAAGGCCATGGATACCCAGTATGCCGTATGTCCGGTCTGGACCTTGTGGCGTGTCAAACCGGACGCCCACCAGCGCGTCAAAGAAATCTGAAATCGGTGTCTGTAAGCGAAACTGGTTCTCCAGAACCTCGAAGTTATCCCGGTCGACGGCGTATTCGGCCTCGCTCCGCCAAACCACGCGAAGTTCGTCCTTGCCGACAAAGGCACCGGCATCCCATGCGTAGATGTCCGAGCCCTCGCCGACACGGTATTCAAACTGTTCGGCTTGAATGCCCCAAACAACGGGTTCGGCGGAAGCCGGATACGCGAAGAGCCCAGCCGAAGCGAGCGCCCCAGCGACAATGAGCCACTTTTTCATGGTTCAGCCTCCCGAAACAGAAGTGGCTGAATCCGCGTTGGCCTTCTGTCCGCCCGGAGGTCCGCCCTCGACCACCACCTTGCGGAACATGCCGCTATCGGCATGATAGGAAAGATGACAGTGGAACGCCCACTGTCCCGGCGCATCGACCTCGGTCTCCATATAGACGGTGGTGCCTGGAGACACGCTGACCACGTGTTTGATCGGGTTCCACTTACCCTTACCGTTGTCCAGGATCGACCACATCCCGTGCAGATGCATGGGGTGAGTCATCATCGTCTCATTGACGAATTTGAAGCGCACCCGCTCGCCGTACTTCAATCGGATCGGTTCGGCATCCTCGTACTTCACGTTATTGATCGACCAGGAATAACGCTCCATATTCCCGGTCAGACGTAACTCGATCTCTCGCGTTGCGTCCCTGAGCTTGTAGATCGGTTTCTGAGCCCGCAAATCGTTGTAAGAGAGGAACTTGCCGCCATTCGCCGCGGACGGCGCGAGACCACTGCCAGCGGCGTAGAACGGGTCGGCCTTGGTCATGGCGCTGTGATCCATGCCCTTCATCATCGTTCCATCGGGCATCTTGTGGCCGCCACCAGCAGCCATCTTGCCGTCAGCCATGTCTTTCATGGCACCGTCTTTCATGACCGTGCCATCCGGCATTTTGTGTGTCCCGCCGGACATCATCGCGCCATGGTCCATGCCTTCGTGAGCCATGCCCATATCCGCCATCGTCAACAGCGGCGCCTCACGCATTTCGGGCACCTCGGCGGTCATGCCCTCGCGGGGAGCGAGCGTGCCCCTTGCAAATGCCGTGCGCCCCATGGTCTCGGCAAAGAGCGTGTATGCCTTGTCTTCCTTGGGGCGGATGATGACGTCGTAGGTTTCCGCCACCGCGATGCGGAACTCATCCACGGGAACAGGTTGGACGTTGTTTCCATCGGCCTGCACCACGGTCATCTTCAATCCGGGAATTCGGATGTCAAAATAGGTCATGGCCGAGGAATTGATGAACCGAAGCCTAATTCGCTCGCCCGGTTTAAACAGCCCGGTCCAGTTCTGACCCGCGCTCTTGCCGTTGATAAGGGGAGTGAAGCCCTGAAGGTCCTCGATGTCGGTTGGCATCATCCGCATCTCACCCCAAGCCTTATAGCCGGCCATGGCGGCACCAAAGCCCTTTTCCTCGGTGTCTTTGACGAAATCGAAAAAGGTGCGTTGTTTGCGGTTGTAGTAGTCCGGCATCATCTTGAGGTTACGCATGATGCGGTCGCCGGAATGCGGGTGTGCGTCGGTCAGTTGGACCACGTATTCCCTGTCGTAACGGAACGGCTCGCGTTTCTTTTTGTCGATTATGATCGCGCCGTACGCACCGTCCGGTTCCTGAAACCCGGTGTGGCTATGGAACCAATAGGTGCCGCTCTGGGTGATCGGAAAATTGTAGGTAAACGTCTCGCCAGCAGCGATGCCGTCATAGCTAATGCCCGGAACGCCGTCCTGCTCGAATGGCAGGATCAAGCCGTGCCAATGGATAGACGTCGGGCCGGACAGGTTATTGGTCACGTTGATCGTCACGTCCTCGCCTTCCTTGAAACGCAGCACCGGCCCCGGCGATGCGCCATTGAAGCCAATACCGCTTCGCGTGAATTCACCCGTGTCGATCGTGACCGGATCGACGGTGATGTTGTATTCGCCGCCCACGGAGGCGCTGGAAAGCGCCGCCGCGAGACTGACGCCGAGCACGATGGCCCGACGGATCAGTCGATTGGACATTTTGGAAGTCCTTTTGAAGATGGGGTTGCCGCTATCACCAAGTCGTCTTAGTGCGACAGCTTGATCTCGCCCTGCATGCCAGAATCGTAGTGGCCTGGAATGTTGCAAGCGAATTGCAGCTCGGCATGCGCCGGAAACGTCCAAACGATCTCGCCGGATTTGCCTGGCTCCAAAAGCAGACTGTTCGGCTCGTCATGCATGCCATGGCCCATTGAGGCTTGCATCTTTTTGGCGGCATCCCAATTGATCCGATCGGGCTCCAGCACGCCATGCTCCACCATCATCGCCATTTCCGGTTGATGTGCGGCATGCATGGCAGCCGTGGCGATATTGAACTCGTGGACGAACTCGCCGGCATTCTTGATCACGAAGCGGACTGTTTCGCCCTCTTTCAAATTTAGGCTTTCCGGCTCGTAGTAGTTATCGTTCATGACGATTTCGATCGTGCGCGTGGCGTCGGCGGCCGAACCCGGTTTGCCCGTATTCACGGCATCACCGTGCCCCGTTCCGTGGGACCCGGCCGCAATGGCTGGTGTGATAGTGACGGGAACGGCGAGCGCGAAAATAGCGGCAACGCCAACTTTGGAAATGACATTCATGGTCATGGTCGATCCTTCTCGATCCAAGGAGAACACTGGCACGCGGTATTTGGAATTGTTCCGACAGCGCGCCGAAATAAGTACGTATGTGTTCTCGCTAACCGCGAGGCGGTGGCGTCTCCGCCTCCGGGCCAAGCCCTTTCCGCCATTGGTCGCTCAAATCAACCACATGCACAGCTCTTGTAAGCGAGCAGTGGGTCAACGTCCCATCGGCAAGGAAAGCTCCGACGGTACAATGACCGGCCATGCTTCCACAGCACATCGAAATGTCGACTTCCATGCAGTCCGGGCCAGAGCAACCGTCATGTTGGTGGCCCACATGGCCACTAGCGTGAGGCGCCTTAACACCAGGGTCATGCATGCCATGGCCAAACGCGATGGGCGCGACCGCGAGGGCAAGAACGACCAAGGCCATGAAGAACCTACGCATAGTAGGCCATATGAGGCTTTCCTATGTGAAGGTCAAGGCGCTGGCATCAAAAGACCTCCGCCGAATGGAACTGGATCAACGCAGATTGAGATTTCCTCGATGCTCTTTGCGCCTTCCGCTTTGGGTCACTAGCGGAAGTTCGTCGGGCCTTCACCAGTGTCCGCTGTGCGCCCCATCACCCGACATCGAAGGCTGATCTGATCTTGCTCCGCTCGTACATCTGCAGAAACCGTTGAGTTTGATCCGCTTGCCGGTCCTCACTTTGTGCAAACTGCACGGCCTATCTTCTTGCCCTGCTGAACCGTATCGAAGATCGTGACCATCGCGCCTTTACCGTCCGGCTGTCCCGCTTTCCAGATATTTCCGCAAAGTTGTCGAGCTTCCGCATCTCGAGACTGTCTCCAACAGCATGACCAAATCGCCAGCCGACTTGATTCGGGTGCCCCCCGGGAAACGGGTGACTATCGACGCGGATCTGCTGGCCAGGTTGATCAACACGCCCCGGGCGGTCGCGCGCGACGCGCATGCCCCGCACTAGCATTTTAACGTCAGGGCCGCGGTGGTGATGGCGGACGATCCAAGTAGAACCATCCATGCTGGCGCGAATATTGAGAACAGCTCTTACGGCGTCACCGTCTGCGGTGAGGGCAACGCCCTGAACAGCACCGTCGCCAAAGACTTTGGACGGATCAAAAATCTGGACCGCTGATTCCCTTGATGCGCCTCTATCGGAACGCAGCCCCTGCGGCGTTTGCCGACAAGCGGCCCGTGAGTTCACCCAATTGGATGCAAGCTTAGACGAAGCCTTTTTCTTTATCCATATCGGAGAAGACGATGTGCTCTGTGGCGACATGGAAATCGCGCGGTTGCTCCGGTACGGAATTACTTTCACCGGCTGATCTTGGATTCACGATCGACGGGCGACCGCAGTAAACTTTAACCGAATGCCAATAGCGCCTATCGATCTTTCGCCGGCCGTTTCCTCGCCTCCTTTCGGCTTTGATCCCGCAACCCGGCGTCTATACCCAGTCGCGCCCAACGTAGCAGTTCCTCGTCATCATCCATCGCGTAATCGGGAAGTGTGTAATAGGGCATAGCTTTCTTGCCGGCTCGGGGTTGGAACGGCTCCGATCCCTCAGCCTCGAAAACCGGACGCGTTTCGTCGTCGATCTTCAGATAAATCTGTTCACGGAAGACCAGCGCGAAGATCACGTCATCGCAGTAAAGCGATAAACCGCTGAACAAGCGCCGGACGTCTAATACCCCCAACGGTGACAGGCGTTCCAGCACATGCTCCACATGCTCGGGCACCCGAGACGCCACCTCAGAGGTCCTTGGTCGCGGCCAGAACTGCATCGACATGGCCGTTCACCTTGACCTTGCGCCAGACCCCGCGCAAGACACCCTCGCCATCGATCAGAAAAGTCGCCCGCTCGATCCCCATGTATTTGCGACCATACATCGATTTCTCAACCCATGTGCCATAGGCCTCGCACACCGCGCCATCCTCGTCGGCGCCAAGGGCGAAGGGGAGGTCATACTTGGCTTTGAACTTATCGTGCTTGGCGACACTATCCTTGGACACACCGATGATCGCAGCGTTAGCGGCCGAGAAATCGGGTAAGGCGTCGCGAAAGCCACAGGCCTCCTTGGTGCAACCGGGGGTATCATCCTTAGGATAGAAATAGAGGATCACGGCCTTCCCCTTCAACGCGTCCAGCGATAGCTCACCACCGCCATCCGCTGGCATTTTGAAGCTCGGCGCCTTGTCTCCCACGACAATCGTCATGATTGTTCTCCCATTCGGTTTATGGATGTTGGTCTTGAAGAGTATTCAGCCCCGGCCAATCACATGCCGTTCGAACAGCGCGCGAACCAAAATGCCAGTCGCCTCGATATTCGCCTCCAAGGTTTGGAAATCCGGGGCGTTCCCAACCCGCGCCAGCCGACCCTTGAGCGATTCCGGCGCCTGCGCCGGATCGAACGCGTCATCCACGGTAAGCCGGAGCAAGCCCTGGATGTCGCGATAAAGGCGCACGGCCGTCGCCAAGGCGATCCCATCAGCTTCATTGAGCGCGCCAATCCCGACAAGCTTTTTACAGGCGAGTGCCGTATTGGCCTCGATGACGTTGGGATACTCATGCGCGTGCCGCAGCTGAAGGTACTGCACCATGAACTCGGCATCCACCAAACCACCGCGCCAATGCTTCAATTGCCAACACGGCGGGGCGGCATGACCAGCGGCCATGCGTTGCCGCATCTCGGCGACAGACGCGCGCAAGGTCTCGGGATCACGGGGTTGGCAAAGAACCACTTGGATTTCATGGTTGATCCTCGCCGCGACCTCCGGCGCCCCGGCGATCACTCTGGCGCGTGTCAGAGCCATATGCTCCCAGGTCCAGGAAGATTCAGCGTGATATTTACGAAATCCCTCAACGCTTGACGCGACGGGACCTTTGTTACCGCTTGGTCGCAGACGCATGTCGACCTCGAACAAGCCACCCTCAGCCGTCTTGGCGGTCAACGCGGCGATCAATCTTTGGCTCAATCGAATAAAATAATGGTTTCCGCCCAAGGGCTTCTCGCCGTCGGATTCCCGGTCAAGCGGCCCGTCATGCAGAAACACCAAATCGAGATCTGAACCGGCCGATAATTCACGACCGCCCAGTTTTCCAAGGGCGATCACCGCCAGCCCCGGGTCGCTAGCACCGGGCATCCGGCCATGCCGCCGGGCGAACTCTTCCTCAACGCGGGGCAACAGGCATTGGATCGCCGCGTCGACGATATCCGACATGGTGCGACCGGAATGCTCGGTGTCGATCTGGCCACGCAACACTTGGACGCCAACTTGAAACCGACGGTCATTTATCCAGCGCCGGGCGGAGTCCAAAACCTCCTCGTATGAATGCTCCCGGCGAAGATCTCCCTCAAGCTCGTCGGCCAGGTCAATCGATCCGGGCAACCCCACAGCGATGTCATGGGTCAAGAGACCCTCGAACAACGCCGGGTTCATACCGAGATGCGCCGCGAGCGTTGGAGCCATGCCCATGATCTCGGCGATCACACCCAGCAGCGGCGGGTTGGCCAGGATCAGCGAGAATAGTTGGACGCCAGCCGGAACCACCTCGAGGAACCGGTCGAAACGCTTGAACGCGTCATCCGGCTGGGCGGTTTCGCTGAAGGCCATCAGAAGGGCCGGGCCAAGATCCGTCAAAAGCTGCCGAGCCCTCTCGCTTCTCGTTGCTCGGTATCGCCCATGATGCCAGACTCTGATCCGCTCGCTTACGCTCGCCGGGTCTGTAAAACCCATTCTTTCCAGAGTGCGGAGCGTTTCCGGATCATTCTCCACACCCGTAAAAACCAAGCTTCCGTCCACGTCCCCAACTGCCGTCAGTGGCGCGTCCTCCTCGAACAGAGCGCCATAATGCTTGGCGACAATGGAGAGGTGATGCAGTAATTCCCCGCGCAGGTCATCCACGTTCTCCAACCCTAGGAATCCTGCGATCCGTGTCATGCCTTCGGCCGTGTTGGGCATATCGTGGGTCTGGGCGTCGGCAACCATTTGCAAACGATGTTCGATCTTTCGAAGATAGGCATAGGCCTCCATCAAAAGATCAGCGACCCCTTGTTCCACGCGACCGGCCCTTACCAAGGCCGCCATGGCATCCGCCGTTCGAGGTTCGCGCAGAAGGGCGTCGCGTCCACCCCAGATCAGCTGCTGAGTTTGCACAAAGAATTCGACCTCCCGGATCCCGCCTCGGCCCAGCTTTAGATTGTGACCTTCAATCGCGATCTTAGCGCCGCCGCGATGGGCGATGATTTGTCTTTTGATCGAGTGAATATCGCGAATAGCAGCAAAATCCAGATGCCGGCGCCAGATAAACGGTCGCATGCGTTCCAGGAATTGCGCCGCCGCTTCCATATCGCAACCGACCGGTCGAGCCCGGATAAAGGCCGCGCGTTCCCAGTTCTGGCCAAGGCTTTCATAGTAGACCTCGGCGGCGCTGGTGGAGACCGAGAGCGGCGTGGCGCCGGCGTCGGGGCGAAGCCGGAGATCGGTTCGGAACACATAACCGTCGGCGGTGCGCTCCTCCAGGAGCTTGACCACCAGGCGGGTTGCTTGCACGAAAGCCCGCTGCAGTTCGTCCACGTCGCGATACAACGGCAATTCGTCGTCATAAAAAACAACCAAATCGATATCGCTGGAATAGTTCAATTCGCGCGCGCCAAGTTTACCCATGGCCAGGCATATCAGGCCGGAACCGTTCAATGGATCGTCCGCATCCCCGCAAGGCAGCCTGCCGCGGCGATGTTGATCGGCGAGCGCATGACGCCAGGCGATTCGAATAGCCCGATCCGCTAGATCGCTCAGACCAATAACCACCGACTCCAAGACCCAAACGCCAAGTGCATCGGCCACGGCGATCGCCAACGCCGCATGCCGCTTCGCCGCCCTAAGCGTGGTCATGAGCTCTGAGGTCTTCGCCGTGATTGGATCGAGCGAATCAAGGTCGGCCATGACCTGATCAAGAACGATTGTAGGCCCTTCGACCAATATCCGAGTCCCGATCACTTGATCGCGCAGCAAGAGCCGAGTTAGATACGGGCTGCAGGCGAAAAGCCCGCCAAGCACCGCCGCCCCGATCGGGGAATCCGCCAAGGACAACGCGTCTTTGGCCGCCACCCGGTCAAGCATCCGTTCGGCGCCCTCGCGCCACCGGTCCAAACCAACACGCGCGGCGCCATCGTCGATAATGACGGGAATGCTGAGAGCCTTTTCGAAAAACAACCTCGTTGCCCCCGTCGCGCCTATTACTTCACGTGCCTCAGCCTGGGACAGCGCGGGTCCCAGCGTCAAGGTCGAACCGAGGGGGATTGGATCATCTTATAAAACTGTTTGTCGCGGCGGCGTTCGCCCTGTGCTACCCGATGCGGACAACTGATGGGACCTACTCTTGACCGCTCGGATCCTTACGCTCGCCCTGGAAATTATCGGCGTCCTGGTTGCCGGCATGGTCATCGCGGTCATTGCCCTTGGATGGCGGCTGACCTCCGGTCCGATCTCGTTGGATTTCGCCCAAGGGCTTGTTCAGGATGCTCTAGCGCCTCGCGATCTGCCAATCGAAGTCGAAATTGGTGAACCGGTTCTAACCTGGAAAGGGTGGGCGCGTGTTTTCGACGTCACAGTCAAGGATGTCAGGGTTACCGGCTATGGTGGCGCCTTAGATGCGCGGGCGCCGTCGGTTCAGATCAGGCTCTCTGTACCCGCTCTCGTCAAGGGAATCGCCGCTCCGGTTCGCATAACCGTTAATCAACCCAACATCCAGCTTGGTGACGCCCTGATGTCCGGCGGGACCAAGACCGTTGATGACGCCAAGTGGTTCGCGGAAATCCTAAACGGTATCGCCAGCGCCACCGATGGACCGGATCGCCTGTCCTATTTGCGATTAGTTGAGCTGAACGACGCCACCATTGAAAACCTGATACCGTCGGGAGGCGGTACGATCATCTTGAAGGACCTGAACGCCGCGCTTCACAGGCATTCCAGAGTTCTAAGAATAAACGCCACTGCCACGGTAATAATTGATGACGCGGCCACGAAGGTAGGCCTCGACGTCAACTATGATGATGCGCGCCAACGGATTAGTGGCTCGGCGAAACTTAACGGCCTGCCGTTTTCCACCGCCGCCCGCGCGTTATCGCTAGACGAGACGGTGGTGAGTTGGTCGGCGCCCTTAGACACGGAATTGTCCTTTGAGTTCCAGCCGACATGGACGTTGCAATCGGCCTCCGGGTCCTTAGGCTCGCAGAACGGCAACCTCGGACTGCCGGCTCTATTCTCGAAACCACATCATTTTGATGCGCTCGGCCTGGAGTTCGCCTATGAAGCGACGGCGGATCAGCTCGACATAACGTCGTTGACCCTGCGCGAAGGCGAGGTTAACGCGTCCGTCGGAATGAAGGTCAGCGATCTGGCCAAGGCCCCGACGATATCGCTACGGGCCTCCACCAAAGGGTTTCCAGGCGATCGACTCCGCCATTACTGGCCACCAACGCTTGGGATCGACGCCCGGAACTGGGTATTGGGTAATCTCGAAGGTGGGACTGTTCCGAAGGCGTCGGTGGAAGTTGACGTAAAAATCGACCCCTCCAATCCGGAACCGATCACCATTATGCATCTTGCTGGTGGCATAGATTTCCAGAACGTCACCGGTTATTATTTCCGGCCACTTCCGCCCGTTACAGAAATTTCTGGGCGCGCGACGTTTAATCTAACCCAATTTGACATAACAATCGATTCCGGGCGCCGCGATGTGCTCAAACTCGAGGAATCTCGAGTAAAGTTCGTCAACCTCGACACCAACCAGGAAAAAGCCGAAATCGACGCGGTTGTACGCGGGCCTCTCCAGGCTGGACTGGATATCATCAATCACGAGGCCCTCGATCTGGGCCGGCATATTAAGCTGGATACCAAATCGGTCAGCGGCCTCGCTGACGCGCGCCTGCGTTTCGCTTTTCCGCTCATAAACAGTCTTACCCTCGACCAGGTCGACTTTGCCGCGTCAGCCGATTTGGAAGGCGTGGGCGTGGCCGATATCGCCGCCGGGCAGGCCTTGTCCGACGCGACGCTGAAGCTCGAATTGAACCGGGACAGCCTGCGGATCGACGGCAGAGGAATGGTCGCGGGCACGCAAGCGACCCTAACCATGGAGGAAGTATTCACCAAGGATGCGCGGATCCGGACTCGCAAGCACCTCAACGGCGTTTTTGACGAAGCGGTCCTCAAGGATCTTGGTCTGCCAAGTTTCGCGGTCCTCGAAGGACCGGTCACCGTCGATGTCAAGGCTCATGAGCTGGCGGACGGTCGGTCCGAGTTGATGGCTGTGGTGGATCTAAAGGACGCCCGTCTGGCACTGCCAGCCTTGAAATGGGCAAAGCCTGCCAAGGCGGCCGGCCGGGTTCGTTTCTCGCTGGAGATGCTGGATGGGCGGATCCGGCGATTAAAGTCTGCCAGCCTTGTTGCCGCCGATCTCGGTCTGGACATGACGGCCACGTTCGCGGCCGATACCGGCGCGTTGGAAAACGCCCGTTTCGACCGACTAGTCCTTGCCAAAAGCACCATGACCGGGACGCTGATCGTCGCTGACAGCGGCTTGATTGAGATCACGATGTCTGGGGATCGTCTCGACATTCAGCGGTTCCTGGAAGACGAAGCTACTGATTTCCAGCCCGCGGCCAAGCGAACCGGCGGGCCGATCTCGATCAACGCTCACTTCGATGAGGTTCTTATCGCCGCGCTTCCACCGATCACCAACGCAGTTATGAACCTGCGGGATAATGGCGTCAGGTTAGCCGATATTCAGCTTAACGGGCAGATCGGCGGAGAGCCGATAAGCATCAGCTACAAGGTTGACGACAACGCGAAACACTTTGAAATACGCGCCGAAGACGCGGGGCGGGTGCTGCGTGGGTTCGAGATACAAGATTCCATTAACGGCGGCCAGCTCGTCATCACAGGCACCACAACCGGCACCGGGGCGAACGAGCACACTCTGATCGACCTTTCCGTGCGGGATTTCGGTCTGACTAAGGCCCCGGTCCTGGCCCAGGTGCTGAACGCAGCTTTCCTTCCCGCTCTCGTGGACATCCTGCGGGGCAACGGCATTCGCTTCAAGCGCCTAACCGCCACGATCGATGTCACCAAGAAGCGGGCGAAAATTCTCGATGCCTTAGCATTCGGATCCTCCTTGGGGATTTCCGCATCGGGCGAGATTGACCGGGTCACAAAGGTGATCGACATCAATGGAATGATCGTACCCGCCTATGGCCTAAGTCGCCTGATCGATCAGATCCCGATCCTCGGCGAAATCATAACCGGCGGCGAAAAAGAAGGTCTGCTGGCCGCCGCATACCTAATCGACGGTGTTCTTTACAAGCCCACCGTCACCGTCACCGTCAATCCGCTGACCGCGCTCACGCCGGGCTTCCTGCGCGCGCTGGTGAGAGCGACCAATGACCCGGATGCCGTGCCCCCGTTCAACTCCGGAGCAGGCTCGGACCGCTAATGCCAGGTTCGCGAAATCGCTAAAAATCCAGAGGCGGAGCCTCAAACCACCCGCAGCAAGGCGTGACGTTTACGGCCGGATGACAGTTTGACGATGCCATCCTCGCCCACATCCGCCGGCCCAAGCTTCAGATCAGCATCGCTTACCGCCGCGTCGTTGACCCGGGCGCCGCCATTTTTAATCAGCCGCCGCGCCTCGCCATTCGATGCCACCAACCCCGCTTGCCGCAAACCATCGACAATCCATAGGCCAGCGTCCAGATCGGCTCGTGTCACATCCGTCGTCGGCAGGGCGTCACCGATCGCCCCCTCCTCAAAGGTCTTACGCGCGGTCTCCGCCGCTTCCACCGCCGCAACCTCGCCATGGCACAAGCGGGTCGCCTCATCGGCGAGAATTTTCTTGGCGTCGTTCATCGCGCTGCCCTCGAGCCTTTCAAGGCGCTGGATCTCTTCCAGCGGTAACTCTGTGAAGAGCCTCAGAAACTTACCAACATCGCCATCCTCGGTGTTGCGCCAGAACTGCCAAAAGTCATAG
>JAPKDN010000786.1 GCA_028822575.1 Alphaproteobacteria bacterium
TATCGCCCGTGGCAACCGCGCCCGAAGTAATGAGGCCACTAAAACCCCGAAAATCAGAGCTAGGACGATTAACCCATTGCACCGGGAGCCTGAAATCCTTTCCCGATTCGTCACACCGGACCTCAACGGTTTCAAGAACTTCCATCAGTGTTGGCCCAACATACCAGGGCATGGCATCGGACCGAGCAAACACGTTATCTCCAACCAATGCCGAGATCGGCACGCAGCGGACATCCTCGATACTTAGTTCCGACGCAAAAGCCATGTAGTCGGAGACAATCCGATCAAACACCCCCTGATCATATTCCATCAAATCAAGCTTATTGACCGCCAGAATGACCTGGCGAATGCCGAACAGCGAAACGATGTAACTGTGCCGCCTGGTTTGGGTAAGCACGCCGTTCCGCGCGTCTACCAAAATGACCGAGAGATCCGCGTTCGAGGCGCCAGTCGCCATATTGCGAGTATATTGCTCATGGCCAGGCGTATCGGCGGCGATAAATTTCCGCCGATCGGTTTCGAAATACCGGTAGGCGACATCGATGGTGATGCCCTGCTCGCGTTCGGCCTGCAAGCCATCAACCAGCAGCGCCAAATCAACCGTCGCCCCTTGGGTGCCGTATTTTTGGCTTTCGTTTGCGGTCGCCGAAAGCTGATCCTCAAAAACAGTTTTGGAATCATGCAGCAAGCGGCCCAGCAATGTGGACTTGCCATCATCCACCGATCCGCAGGTAATGAAACGCAATTGGTCCTTACGGTCCTGATCAGCAAGGAATTGGTCGAAATCGGTCACTCGACCACTATCTGAGCCGCCACTCGGGCCACCATCGGCAATGGGCATCAGAAATACCCTTCCTGTTTCTTTTTTTCCATCGAGCCGATCTGATCATTGTCGATCACCCGCCCTCGACGCTCGGAAGTGCGGGTGGCCAGAAGCTCGAGGATGATATCGGCGGCGCTCTCCGCCTCCGACGGAACGGCGCCGGTTAGCGGGTAACAGCCAAGGGTCCGGAACCGAACCCGCATCATTTCCACTGTCTCGCCGGGCTCCAGCGGCAGCCGGTCGTCATCGACCATCACCCATACGCCATCACGCCGCACCACTGGCCGCTCCGCTGCGAAGTAGAGCGGGACGATTGGAATGTTCTCGCGATGGATGTATTGCCAAATATCCAGCTCGGTCCAATTCGAGAGCGGAAAAACGCGCACGCTCTCACCAGGCGCGATCCGGGTATTGTAAAGCTTCCAAAGCTCCGGCCGCTGGTTCTTCGGATCCCAACGATGCGCGGCGTTGCGAAACGAGAAAACCCGCTCCTTGGCCCGAGATTTCTCCTCATCCCGGCGCGCGCCGCCAAAGGCCGCATCAAAGCGGCGGGCGTTCAGGGCCTGTTTCAAGCCCTCGGTCTTCATGACATCGGTATGAACCTTGGAGCCGTGGCTGAACGGCCCTACGCCACGGGCGACACCATCGGTGTTGATATGGACGATCAGATCCAACCCTAGCCGTTTTGCCGTCTCGTCGCGAAAGCTGATCATCTCCTTGAATTTCCAGGTCGTGTCCACGTGCAACAGCGGGAACGACGGCTTCCCCGGCGCGAAGGCCTTCATCGCTAAATGCAGCATCACAGCGGAGTCCTTGCCGATTGAGTACAACATCACCGGGTCGCGGAATTCCGCCGCCACCTCGCGGATAATGTGGATGCTTTCCGATTCCAATCTGTCAAGATGCGACAATCGGCTGATCACGCTTGCCTGCTTACGTCCGACGAATGCCGGATGTGTTTGATCCGGTGAAACAATCGGCTCAGCCAACGGCATACTCCTCTTTGTAACCGCGAGCCTTGGGTTTCAATGCCCCAAAGGTCCCGCGCGACCTATCCCCGCATTTAATGGGAAAGCATTGGATATACCTGCTTTGCGACAGATTCAATCCAAACACCCAGCTTGGGTCGCGAAATAATGCAATTAACGCCTAAGATGCGTTATGTTTTTGTTCATTCACTACCATCTGATCTACAATCACAATTGGTTCCATGCCGTCGCACCCTACTTACTCAGTCGCCACGGCGTGGATCACGCGGCCCACCTTCTCCCCGCTACCGCGTGGTTTGTAATCGAACGTAGTTTGGCCAAGTTGTGTGGACCCACTACCGAAAGGTGCCTCCAACGCCACGCTGATGATGACCTGGCCGCTGGTGGCGATGACTCCCCAGCACCGTGGGTATCGGC
>JAPKDN010000787.1 GCA_028822575.1 Alphaproteobacteria bacterium
AGCCTAAATTCCGCTGATGGAAGAGTGGCTGTTGGCATCAAAGCGCTCCATAAGGCCGAAATGCGACGAAAAAGCGTGACCAAAGTAATTTTATCTGTGCATCGGGGGTTGCGAAGGGGCGTCGAGTTTGATGTACCATGGCGACGCAGTTAAATGGACCGGAACCCCATGGAATCAAGCGGCTATGAATTAAGGTGTTTTCGAGATCGCTATGCCCCGGGCGCGATGTGCGATCAACCGTTGCCGCTCATGAACCGTGTTCTTTATTGCAAGACCGGTACCTTCACGACTTGTTTGGGTGAAGCTTGCGCCTACGATCAGGCCTGGCACGGGGTGGACGAGGTAACGATCACCTCCGGCAAGGACGGGGCCGAGGTTGGGCGGTGGGAAGTCGCGGCGGTGTGCTCCAGTCCTTTTGTTAAACTAGGTAGGGATGTCCTCACCTCCCTGGACCTATGGGGATTAGTTGACAGTATCGACGCGGGCAATCAGTGGTTGATGCGGTATGACAGCGTGAAGTTCCCGCCGAAAGGCTGCGCTTTGACCCATACCCATCAGGGCCAGCTATCCGGGTGCTGTGTGAGGGCACCATTCGCACCGACGCAGAGGGCGCCTCGCACTATTTTTCCTCTGGCGAAGCTTGGTTTGAGTCTGGCCACAAACCGGTTTTTGTCCAAGCGGCCGAGCAGGGCTGTAGCTGTTTTGTGCGGGTAATGATTCTGTCGCGCAAACTAAAGGGCAAAAGTTCGATCTATTACGTTAACGAGGACGACCGCAATAAAGCTAAATCACAACGCTACAAGGGATATGTTGATGAGTTCATCGAGCACTGAAGGCCCACAAGCCAAACATCGCATGGGCGGTCACGTACTGGTCGACGCGCTGCGTACCCATGGCGTGGATATGGTTTTCGGCGTGCCGGGCGAGAGCTATCTCGCGGTGCTAGACGGTTTGCATGACGCCAACTCAATCCAAACCATTATCTGCCGCCAGGAAGGTGGCGCGGCGATGATGGCGGAGGCCTATGGCAAGCTCACTGGTAAACCAGGTGTCTGCCTGGTGACCCGCGGCCCCGGTGCGACGAATGCCAGCGCCGGCGTGCATATCGCGATGCAGGACTCGACGCCCATGGTGGTCCTAGTCGGCCAGGTCGGCCGCGAGATGATGGACCGGGAAGCCTTTCAGGAAATCGACTATCGCCGGATGTTCGGTCAGCTCACCAAATGGGTGGCGCAGATCGAGGATCCGAACCGGATCCCCGAATACATCAGTCGCGCCTTCCACACCGCAACTTCCGGGCGCCCCGGTCCGGTGGTGTTGGCGTTGCCCGAGGACATGTTAACCGAGTATGTGGCACCGCGCGACATGGACCCGTATCACAAGATCGAGGCGCATCCTGGCCCCGAGGACATGGTGCGGTTTCGAGCCATGCTTGCGGCTGCCAAGTCGCCGGTCATGATCGTAGGTGGAGGTGGCTGGGACGCCGAGGCTTGCGGCCATATCCAAGCATTTTCCGAGGCCAATAGCCTGCCGGTCGGTGCCTCGTTCCGCTGTCAGGATTATTTCGACAACCGGCACCCGAACTATATCGGCCATATCGGCATCGGCCTGCCTGAGCCGTTGAAGCAACGGCTGGTCGAGACTGATCTGATGATCGTGGTTGGCTCGCGCGTGGGTGAGGTTACCTCGGGTGGTTATACGCTTCTGGAAATCCCGAGGCCAAAACAGACACTCGTGCATGTGCATGCTGGTGCGGAAGAGCTAGGGCAGGTGTATCAAGCGGATCTTCCGATCAACGCCGCCCCACGCGCCTTTGCCTCCGCGCTGTCGCGGCTTGAGCCGGTAGACAGCAGCGTCTGGAAAGCCAGCACCGCGCAAGGCCACGCGGATTACCTCGCCACGCTCGAGCCCAAGCTAATCCCCGGCCCGGTTCAGATGGGAGAGATCGCCGCCTGGTTAAACAAAACCTTGCCGGATGACGCGTTGATCTGTAACGGCGCCGGCAACTACGCTACCTGGATGCATCGTTATTTCCAATATCGCGGCTATCGCAACCAATTGGCGCCGACCAGTGGCTCCATGGGCTATGGCCTACCCTCGGCGGTGGCGGCCAAGCTGGTGCATCCCGACCGGGTGGTGGTCAGCATGAATGGCGATGGTTGCTTCATGATGCACGGCCAGGAGTTGGCGACGGCGATGCAGTATGGTGCCAATATCATTGCCATC
>JAPKDN010000788.1 GCA_028822575.1 Alphaproteobacteria bacterium
ATTGAGACTCAATTGAACAATATGCTCACCGCTGCCAGGACTGATTGGCGGGCCTTGCATCAATTGCTTCGCGCCTTTGATAAACGCTTCGCGGATGCCCGAGGCGACGGTCATGCGCACACCGTCACGGTTCACATCGGGTCTGATCGCGCAGAAGGGGACGATGCGATGCAGTTTTAGAGCCGGGGCCATCGAAACCTTCACGCCAACCGAGTGCGAAAACTACTTCGCAGCCGCCGACTATGATCAAGATTAAACTCAAGATGCTCTAGCTGTCCCGAAAGGGCTCGGCACGCTAATCCATGACCACGCCACCGCCGACATTAAGCGCGGCGCCGGTGATCTCCCGCGCCTCGGGAGACGCGAGAAACACCGCGGCATTGGCGATATCGTCGGCGGTCTGCAGACGTTGGAGAGGGATGTTCTCCTCGGCGAAACGCCCGCCAATCGACGCGGCGGTACCGCCTTCGTCGTCGGAGCGGGCCTGCCAGCCACGCCAGGCCATGCCGACCTCGCTGATGTATCCGGGGCAGATCACGTTGACCCGCACCGCCGGAGCAAGTTCCACGGCGAGTGCCCGGCTCATCCCAAGCACACCGGCCTTGGTTGCCCCGTAAACCGACAGTTCGGCCCAGCCGCGCTTACCGGCCTGGGATGACATGTTGATCATGACCGCGTCACCGGTATCCATCATTGCCTGGGCGAAAGCCTGGGCGCAGAGAATGACCCCCTTCAGATTGACCGCCAGCAAGGCGTCGATCCGCTCCTCCGGTATCTCGGTGATCAAGCCTCGGCCGCTGAGACCGGCGTTGTTGACCAACACGTCGACACCACCGAGCCGCCGGCCGGCTTCGGCTGCCAGAGCCCGGGTCTCCACTGAATTGGTGACGTCGCAGCCGATCCCGGAAATGGTGCCACCGCTGGAGAGGTCGGCCGCCGTGCGCTCCGCCGCCGCCGCGTCAATATCGGCGATCACCACGCCAGCGCCTTCGCGCAAGTACGCCGCCGCGATCGCCCGACCAATGCCCGAGGCCCCACCGGTCACCACCGCTCGCCGTCCCGCCATACGTCCCGTCATCTTCCATCCTCCCTTGGTGCGACTTGGTCTCGAAGCCACAATCATGCACACTAATCCCGCGCCGATATCCTTCTTTCGTGGAGCTTCGCTGGAAATCATGATTGAGGTGCGCGCGTTTAAAAAAACCGAGCCGGGATTATCGACGCATGACATCCAAGACATTGGTCGTGACCTATCCACTTGACGAAGAAGGTCGCGAGATCATCGCCGGTGCCTTGGATGGTGTTAGTGAAATTATCGGCCTTGCCGATCAGGCGCCCGAAACCCGTGCCGAGATCCTGTCCAACGCCGAGGTCCTGTTGGCGCGAAACATCTCGAAGGAGTTGAGTGACGACGAGCTCGGGCTATTGAGCAACGCGTCGTTGTTGCAGTTCGTCAGCGCCGGCATCGACTTTATCCCGCTCGGTGGATTGCCCACTTCGTTGCGGGTCGCCTTCAACGGCGGAGGGTACGCCGAACCAATGGCCGAGCACGGGATGGCCATGGCGCTGGCGGCGGCCAAGCGGCTGATCGTCGAGCACGACAACCTGAAACGCGGTGATTTCAATCAATTCACCACGAATCGGATGTTGGCTGGCGGTGTCGCGGGCATTCTGGGTTTCGGAGGGATTGGCGTCGCGAGCGCCAGGTTGCTGCGTGGGTTGGGCATGTCTATTCACGCCATCAATCGTCGTGGGGTCAGCGACGAGGCGACGGATTGGATCGGGCGACCGGCGGATCTGGACGAACTGGTCGCCGCCGCCGACGTGCTTGTCGTGAGCCTGCCGCTGACCAGAGGTACGGAGCACATGATCGGCGCGCGGGGACTGGCGCTCATGAAACCGGACGCGATCCTGATCAATCTGGCGCGCGGCGAGATTATCGAAGAGGCGGCGCTCTACGATCATCTGCGCGGGCATCCGGATTTCACCGCCTGCATAGACGCGTGGTGGGTGGAACCAGTGCGCCATGGCGTCTTTCGCATGGATCAGCCATTTCTCGATCTGCCCAATGTCATCGCCTCGCCGCACAATTCCGCCTCGGTGCGCGGTTGGCGTCGAACGGCGCTGGCCAGGGCCGCCGCCAATTGCCGGCGCGCGCTGCTTGGCGACCAGCCCTTGCATTTGGTCGGACCGGATGATCGCTTCGTGGACTGACGGCGCG
>JAPKDN010000049.1 GCA_028822575.1 Alphaproteobacteria bacterium
TCAGCGCATCGTTACACGATATGAGAAACACGCCTCGAACTATCTCGCCTTTCTTAAACCGGCGACAGTACAAATTTGACTGCGCCAATATGAACCCTTGACCTAAGTAAGACTATCTCGTTTCGGACCAAGAACGAGATAGTCTTACTTAGGCATGAGAGCGCCGAGGTCAACTGAACTCGATAGCCACTGTAGATGATATATCGGTCGCCCTGGTCCTGGTTGGGGCCTGCCGCACTGGTGTTGACGGGTATTTCCCCCAGCACGGGCCTTGGCCTTCTGCAGGGTGACGAGAACTGGTGGGCGTCATCCACCAGCGTGAGAACATCCGCCTCTCGCCTCAACTTCTAACCCCTGCTACCATCTCGCCTCCATCCCCGTTGGAGGCTTCGCCATGACTGTGATCCCAAACTCCGTCCACGCTCGCGATATCGCCAGCATCGTTCACCCGCAGACCAATCTCGCCAAGCATCTTGAAGTTGGCCCGATGGTGATCACGGGCGGAGAGGGCTCGCGGATCTTCGATGACAGTGGCAAGGACTATATCGAGAGTGTCGCTGGGCTCTGGTGCGCCTCGCTGGGGTTTCAGCATGAACGGTTGGCCAAGGTCGCCTATGAGCAGATGCGGACCCTGGGCTATTATCACTCCTATCGGCATCGCTCGAACGAGCCTAACGTGGATCTGGCGGAAAAACTGCTGTCGATCGCGCCGGTGCCGATGTCCAAGGTGCTGTTCCAGTGCTCGGGCTCGGAGGCCAACGATACCGCGATCAAGCTGGTCTGGTATTATCATAACGCTATAGGCAAACCCGAGAAACGTAAGATAATTGCCCGTACCATGGGTTATCATGGCAGCACGGCGGCGGCGGTCAGTCTGTCGGGTAAACCCGACATGCACGCTGATTTCGGTCTGCCCTTCGAACCCTTCCGACACACCGAATACCCGCATTACTTCCGCCGCCATGAGGATGGCGAGAGCGAGGAAGCCTTCTCCACCCGCATGGCGGACGCGTTGGAGGCGATGATCCTGGAGGAGGGACCCGAGACCGTTGGCGCGTTCTTCGCCGAGCCGGTCATGGGTGCAGGCGGCGCGGTCCTGCCGCCGGCGACATATTTCGAGAAAATCCAGGCGGTGCTGAAGAAATACGAAATCCTGTTCGTCGCCGATGAGGTGATCTGCGGCTTTGGGCGTACCGGCGAGATGTGGGGCTCGCAAACCTACAACCTTGAGCCTGATATGATCAGCAGCGCCAAGGCTCTGTCGGCGGCGATGCAGCCGATATCCGCGCTGATGATCAACGAGAAGATCTATCAGGCGATGCTGGTTCAAAGCGGTAAGCTTGGGCCTTTCGCTCATGGCTATACCTATGCCGGCCATCCCGTCGCCTCGGCCGTGGCGCTGGAGGTGCTCAAGATCTATGAGGAAATCGACGTGGTCAGCCGGGTGAAATCGATCTCGCCAACTTTCATGAGTGCGTTGGAACAGCACGCCGATCATCCGCTCATTGGTGATGTCAGCGGTGTCGGTCTGATGTGCGGCATCGAATTGATGCGCGATGGCGCGGCACGTGTTCCTTTCCAGGCAGAACTGAAGGTATCTGAAAAATTTCAGGAGAATGCTCTGAAGCATGGCCTGATCCCGCGCGCGGTCGGTGATCGCTTAGTTTTCGCGCCACCCTTGATCATCACAGAGGCGGAAATCGCTGAGATGTCGGACCGATTTGGTCGCGCGCTCGATGATACCTGGGCGGAAATTCGTCAACTTTAAACGATTGGTGAACTGCGATGACCGCGCCAATGCCGGTGAAATTGAATATCGGCTGTGGCCAGGATATTCGCGAAGGCTATGTGAACATCGACGGTGCGGATTTGCCAGGGATAGATTTCAAGGTTGATCTTGACGCGTGTGCAACGACACCGCTTCCATTGCCGGACAACCATTTTCAAGAGCTGGAGCTGGTCCATGTTCTAGAACATTTGTATCATCCGCTCCCCTTGATGCAGGAGCTCTACCGGATCGCGGCACCGGGCGCGCGGCTACACGTCAAAGTGCCTCATGTGGGTCATGATGACGCTTGGGTCGACCCAACCCATGTGCGTGGGATCACCCCTATGACCTTCGGCTATTTCGGGCAGCCGAAATATGTAGATATGGATTATGGCTACACTGGGGATTGGCGGGTCGCTAAATGTGACCTCATCGTCTTACGTGATGTTTTCGACAGGATTGGCCGTCATAAGATGCTCGAGGCGGTGATTTTGTATCGCAATGTGGCCAAGGAAATTATCGTTGAGTTGATCGCCGAAAAGCCGGCGCGGCCGCGCGACAAGACGCTAGACACGCCCATTGGCTATACTATTGTTCCCGTGTGAAGGCTAGCCTCAGGCTGTTAGGTCATCCAACCCGGCGCGGAGAATGGCGTTGAATTGGTCCGGAACCTCAACATTCGAGAAGTGCCGCTGACCCTCGATTACCGTTAGGGTGGAGCCGGCGATGCCGTTGTGGATTTCTTCTGAACGCTCGATCGGTGTTACTGGATCGGCACCGGCCGCAATGATACGGGTGGGAGCTGTGATTTTATCGAGATGCTCCAAATAGGCCAGATCGGCGACTGCCGAGGTGCCGCCAAGATAGCCTGGGACGGGGGTGCGGACGAAAACTTCACGGACCTCATGATAATCTGAGTTGCCGGCGTCCACGAAGGCATCGGTGAACCAAAGGCGCTTGGTCATTTCCCAAACTGGATTCATGCCGCTTTCCCGAACGACTTTCTGACGTTCGGCGACCCACTCGCGATACCAAGGCGTGCTCTGCGAGGTGGTGTTGCAAAGCGTCAGTGATTTGATCCGCTCGGGATAATGAATGGCCAACCCCTGGCCGATCATTCCGCCGGTGGAAATCCCGACCCAGTGCACCTGGTCAAGGCCGAGAGCCTCCATGGTGCCGACCGCGTCGTCCAGGAATTGGGGCAGGGTATACGGTCCCTTTGGCGCGTCGGTATCTCCGTGCCCACGCCAGTCATAGCGCAACAGGTGATAGCGATCCGCCAGAGCCGCGATCTGTAGATCCCAGATCCGATGGCTGGTCCCCATGGCATGAGCCATCATCACCACCGGGCCGTCTGGATTGCCCTGCCAACGATGTGCAATATTGATGTCGTCGACACGGATTTTTTCAATGCTCATGATATGTCCTTTTTGGCGCCGGATGTATCGGCCACCGCGTATCGCACCAGAACCTTACCCGTGCACTGCCCACTAAGCATGTCCCCTAGCGCTTTAGGGGTTTTCTCGAAGCCGTCAACGAGATGATCCATCGTCGTGATTAACCCCTGGCGGCACAACGCCTTCATTTGTTCCCGCGCGAACGCCCAACGCTCGGGATAGGAATAGCGTGAAAAGGCGTGGATTGTCGCCTCGCGCGCCCAAAGTTGACGCATATTGACGGGATCAAGATCGGGCCGGTCGCTGTTGTTCGAGACTGTCCGCCCGATCACCAGAACCTTGGCGTATTTCGCAAGATTGTCGAACACCGTATCCGCAATAGGCCCCCCGAGCGTATCGAAAAACAGGTTTACTCCATCCGGGCAAACCGCCGCGAGTTGGTCCGCAAAATCCGGTGCGTGGTAGTCAGCACATATGTCGGCGCCGAGAAGATCCGATACTAGGCTGCATTTATGCGCCCCGCCAGCAATCCCAACGACCCGCATGCCGGCGAGCTTACCGAGCTGTACCGCGTAGCCCCCAACCGAGCCCGCCGCCGAGGTCACGACCATGGTTTGGCCTGGCATCGGTCGCGCGAATAGGTCCATACCGCAATAGGCGGTAAGGCCGGGGGAACTCAGCGCCGTCAGCCACAATGTTTCTGGAAAGTCGTCGGTGACAGCTGTTAACCGATCCGGCGTTGTGAGCGCGTATTCCTGCCAACCGAGCCGCCCCGTAACCATTTGGCCGGGCTGCAAGCCGCCAGCCTCGCCGGCGATGACCTGGCCCAGAACATCGCAATCGATCAACTCGCCAATCTCGAAAGGCTTGGTGTAGTTCTTAAAATCCTTCAAACGCTGGTTCTGCCAAGGTGAAAGCGCGGCGACGAGCACCTTCACCAGAACTTGGCCATCGCCTGGTATTTCCACGGGAACGGTCTCGATCGTGAAGTTTTCGTCGCTGGGTAGTCCTACCGGGCGCGACTTTAGAACGAAACGACGGCTAACCTCGGTGATCGACTCCATGACGACAAACCCTTGAATGATTACTGGGAGATGCTAGACCGAAGCGGCGAAACCTAGGCGAGGGGCGAGGGCATGGCAACCGGACGCATCAACACCGGCACGATAGAAATGTTTTACGACCTGAGCGGGCCTGACGATGCGCCCGTGGTGTGCCTGAACCATTGTTTCGGTGCGGATCACCGCTACTGGGACCACCACCTCGCCGCCTTCGAGGGTTTTCGTGTGTTGCGTTATGATACACGTGGACACGGCCAGAGTGATGCGCCGGCGGGGCATTACAGCCTGTCGATGATCGCCGCCGATATCGCGGGCCTGCTGGGGGCGCTGAAGATCGACCGGGTGCATTTCTGCGGCGTCTCCATGGGTGGCATGATCGCTCAGACCCTGGCGCTGGAGCATCCGGAGCTGATTGCCTCGCTGATGCTGGTAAACACGACTTGCGAGTACACGGACGCGCAACGAGTGCTGTGGCGGGATCGTGCGGACATGGCATTACGCGGTGGGATCGAGGCGGTGCACGTGGTGCTGATGGACCGCTGGTTTACCCAGGACGCGGCGGACCGCCGGCTCCCCGGTTATGTCTACATGGAAGAGACCTTCCGGCGCTTCAAGCCGAGCAGTTTCGACTCCGTCATCGAGGCCATGCGCGGCCTTGATACACTGGCAAGGTTACCGGGTATCAAAGTCCCCACAATGGTAGTGGCCACCCCGGACGACCCTGGCGCACCGACAGAGACCTCGAGAAAAATGGCCGCTGCCATTCCCGGCTCCGAGCTGAACTGGCTGGAGCCGGCCCGGCATCTGGCGACCTTGGAGCACCCGGAGCGGTTTAACGAATTGGCAGGCAAATTCTTGGCGCGGATGGGTTAGGGAAGTGGGAACTCAACCCGACGCCTTGCCCTCCATGCCCGCGCCTTGCATCGCCGAAGCGCCCGGTGCCTTCATCTCGAACACCTCGGTCACCGACGTATAATCGTAGTACCCCACCCGGGCGATTGCCCGGATTAGCGTGATATCGAACCTGCACTCGGGCGTCACCACCTTGCCATAGACCATGTTGACGGTGCCGTGGTTATCGTGAACCTTCAAGCGATGGTTCGACAATTAGTGACATTCGAATTGGTGTGGGCTCTTGGCGACCCTTGGACTTGGCATGTCGATGCAATTGGCCTTGGTGACGTCGGCGTGGGCGGACTCGTCCTCGTTGTTAGGAAGCCCCATCGCCGAGATGTTGACCGCATCGTGCAGCGCGTAGATCGCCATGTTTCAGACGAACCGGCTGGTTTCTTTGGCATTGATCACCGTGTACTTGCGCTGGCCGCTGCTGAGCTTATTGGCGGCGAACATCACCAGTGGTGGATCGAAGGTCAGGTTTTGCCACTGACTATACGGCGTGAGATTGGCGATGCCATCCTTTGAGGCCGTCGATAGCGAGCCGATGGGCCGGAGAACTGTGCAGCTTTTGAATGGCGAGAACAGCAGTGGGCAGGGCTCTTGGCCGGGAGCGTAATGCATCTAGTGTCTCTTGGAATGATCCTTGGGCCTAGGCTGTGCAATGGTGGCGATGCGTGCAAGTGGGTTCCGCCTCGCCCCTGGCGGTGACGGCAGCGTACAGTTAGTTTGCGAGAATAGTTCTTTCAACGGACAGGGCGGCCCGGCGTGGTCGCGAGACAGGGAGTTCCGCCATGAAATTCTATGATTGTGGCACTGCGCCATCACCGCGCCGGGCGCGAATCTACATTGCCGAGAAGGGCTTGGATATTGAAACCATTGAGGTTGACCTCCGAAGTGGCGAGCAGATGTCGCAGGAATTCCTCGTGGTCAACCCGAACTGCACGGTACCGGTGTTGGCGCTTGATGACGGGACCACCCTGACCAGCACCGCTGGTATCCGGAATTACCTCGAGGCGGCGTATCCGGAGCCGAGTTTGACTGGGATCACCGCTGCAGAGAAAGGTCGGGTCGCCGATGTTCAGTGGCGGGTCGAGATGGAGGGAATGCTGGCGATGTCTGAGGCGCTGCGAAACTCGGCGCCGCGCATGAAAGGCCGCGCGCTAACTGGCGCGGTGGATTACGAGCAAATTCCGGCGCTGGCCGAGCGCGGCCGAGCGCGGGTCGAGCAGTTTTTGGAGGGTGTCGACGCGCTGATCGGCGACAAGCCATTCGCCGCCGGTGATAACTACTCCGTCGCCGATATCGATCTTCTGGTGGTGATCGACTTCGCCAGCTGGATCAAGCTTGGTCTTCCCGAGGGCGCCGACAGCGCGCGGCGTTGGCACGAAGCGGTCAGCGCGCGGCCGAGCGCGAAACTTTAGAGGCGGCGTTAGATCGCCTTGAAATCCCCTGCACGTCCCTTGCCGCCCGCGAAACGGGCGGCGCCAGGCTGAGTTTCAGTGGCCATCGTGGCGAGGCCGCCTTCGCCCCCGTTCACCAGGGGCGCGGAGAGCCCGTGATGCTATTGCTTGTAGGATGATTTCTGATCGTTGCGCATGCAGATTTGTTGGAATTTGATGATCTCGCGCACCAGTTCCTCCGCCACGATGACGGACTTTGAGAGCATCATCCGCGTTGGCCCCATGGCCCCGTTGCCGCGCGGGTTCCAGTCCATGCCATCGCCGCCCTGGGCGGCGATCGTCAGATCATAACCAGCGCAAAATGTCCCTTCCGTCCCGGTGAATACGGCGACGAATTGACCGTCGTCATTGTCGAAGGCGCGAAACGTGGCCCGGAGCACGTCGGCGGCCTCTGCGTCGATGGCGTTACACGCGATGACGGTTGATGATGATCGTGGTGACGGGGCCGTTGGTCTCTATGAGAAGAGGCAAGGGGATGTCCAATGAGTAACGCCGAATGGGCCACCAATACTATGTCGCGGGAGCGTGTCTGGGCCAGCTTGAATAGCCTGCTTCCGATTCCTGACGCTGACCTGGGCAGTAAAATAAGGCTTTACTTAGTCATAAATTTTTTAGCACAAAATAATTGCGCTAAATATCTTCAGTACACAATAAATTGTCATTAAATAGTAGTAAAAATAATTATTATCTAAAATAAATAATTGTATATACTTTATATTTAATAATATCTGACTTAGCTATAAGTAAAATGGTGACCCCGACAGGATTCGAACCTGTGGCCTACAGATTAGGAATCTGTCGCTCTATCCTACTGAGCTACGGGGCCCGACAGTACCAGTGATACCCGAACGCACCGCTTATGTGAAGATGCTCTGGCATTGCCGCCGCGCGTAATGGTTCTGCTTGCCCGATGGCGAAGTGGAACGGCACACTCCTGCATCCATCGCTATCCACGCTTGGAGATAGAACCATGACCACCATCACCAAGGTCGAGACCATTCGCGTGTCGCTGCCCTTTGAGACTGGGGGGCCGCGCGAGGGGATGCGCCCGGCACTAGCGGCGTGGTTGAAGATGGAAAGCGTCATGCTCAGGATCGAGACCTCGGACGGCCTTGAAGGCTGGGGTGAGGCGTTTGGCCATGCTATGGCGCCCGGAACCATCGCGGTGCTGAACGAGGTCGTGGCGCCCATGTTGCTTGGCAAGGACGCCCGCTTGATCGCCAAACTAGTTGATCAGATAGAGCGTCCGATGCATGGGCTGGGTCGCTCAGGACCAATGATGTACGCACTTTCGGCGGTGGATATCGCGCTTTGGGATCTCGTGGGCAAGCGGGCGGGCATGCCGGTGTTTCGTCTTCTCGGTGGGGATGGGGCTGAGCTGACTCGCTATGCCAGCCTGATGCGCTATGGCGGGGATTGCGACGCCGTCGCCGAGAACGTAGCACGGGCCCGTGGTTACGGCTTCAAGACGATCAAACTGCACGAGAACACGGTGCCCGCATTCCGGGCGGCGCGGAACATGGTCGAGGCCGAGGACCGGATCTGTCTCGATGTGAATTGCCCTTGGACCATCGCTGAGGCCAAGGCGATCGCTCAGGAGGTTCTTGATGACGATTTTGGTTGGCTGGAAGAGCCGATCTGGCCGCCCGAGGATTATGACGCCCTCGCCGAGGTCCGGGCTGAGGGGGTGCCGATCTCGGCGGGTGAGAACATGACCACCCTGCATGACTTCAAGGCAGCCTTCGAGGCCGGTGCCGTGGACAATGTCCAGCCCAGCGTTATCAAATGCGGGGGGATTTCGGGCATGCGCCGGGTCTTCGCGTTGGCCCAGGCGTATCCGGTGCGGGTGGTGCCGCATTGCTTCTATTGGGGCCCGGGCTATCACGCGACGGCGCATTTGGCGGCCTCCAGGGCCGAGCCGACCTTGGTCGAGACGGCTTTCATCACCTTCGCCGTACGGCCCCACGCATTGTTCGATTCAACCAATCCGACCTTGCAACTGAGCGAGACGCCGGGCTTGGGATTCGAGGCAGACTGGGACGCGTTGTCGCGTTATATAATCTCGCGCCACACGGTCACGGGATAGCGGCGCTAGGCTTAGTGGCGATCGGTAACGCCGTCGAATTGGGTCCGGTATTGTTCAAGAAATTCAACCCGCGTGGTGTCGTCGCTGATGATGGACTGGATACGATCGCGCAGTTGGTCCAGATAGATCAAAACCTCGGCGTCGCTGGTCTTGGCGTTTAATCTGGGGGCGTATTCCCGGACGCCGACGTCGGCGATCAGCCGTTGCATAACCAAGTTGGCGAAATCGAGGCCGGTAGGCCGGCGAATTCCGAAAGACAAGTGGATGGAAACGTCGTGGCGCGCGGTCGCGCGATGGAACAATCCACGCGGCAGATACAATAGGTCGCCAGGGCCTATCGCGAATGAATGAAACGTATCCTGCGCGATGGCTCGCGCTTTAAGGGCGTCCTGGTCGGCTCGAAAGAACTTGGACCGCGCCACCCCGCGCGCGATACGCTTTCCAAGCGTCCAAAGCTTCTCACCTGCGAGCTGAAGCACGATCACGTCGTGATCGTCATAGTGCAGGTCGAGCGCATCCTTACGCGGGGGTGAGAGATAGGCGTTGACCCCGACGAACGAGCCCAAGCCCTTGGCGATCGTCCGGGCCAGGCTCTCGATAGCAGGATTGATTTTGTTGATGGCGCCGATGATTAGGGGGCCGCCTTGAGTGACAAGATCTTCGAGTTCGGGCCCGATCGGTTGGGTGGTGTCTACCTTGGGATCAATCTCAAGACGCCCCCGATGCGCCTCCCGTGTTGTTTCCTGGCCGCGCAGCGAACTGCGCCATTGATTAAGGTCCTCCAATCCCGTTGATGGGACGAAGGCTTGCTTCACATGCAATGATTGTCGACCAAAATGTGCCGCCTCGAAACGGTCGATGCCAATCGAGCCGATTAGGGACTCCCAGGAAATTTCTGGCGTCATGGAACGGACTCTTGGTTTCAAGCGATGAGCAGGCTCTCAAAATAGCACGAAATAACGAAAGAGGGACGGCCATATTCTCGATTTACGGCTCGACCTTTAAGGGCCGTAACCGTAGTGTTTACTGCACGTGATAGAGGGTGGTAGGCAAGCGTGGAATAGAGGATATGACAGAGGAAGTAGTAAACCAAGATCCACCACCGCTAGCGCCGACGGTGCCAAACCCGCAAGACTTTGGTTTAAGCGACGCGGAGTTGAAACGGCCTACTCTGCGGGATCTCCTGCTGGCTGAAGGTTTGGCGTCGGTCATCATGGTTTTGGTCACGGTGTTTGCGATATGGAAATATTGGCTCTGGGGGATAGCCATTGCCTGCGCCGCGCTCGGTGTTTTGTACCTAATACGCCGGGTCGTGGATGGCCTAGTGATGGGACGTGTTGATCGGGCCCGAGCCGAGTTCAAGGCCGCTGAAGATGTCTATACCAAGGCCCGACGCGACCATGACGATGCCATGGAAGTCTGGGGTGCTCGACAAGATCCAAAAACCGAGTAGCTGCGGAAGGGAGTGGCTCGTGGCCTAAGTCGCATTTTTGTATTTTTACCAGGACGATAGAGTTTCCTGTGCTGTCCGAGTCTTTTCCTCGATCGCTCCCGGTTCTGCCGTCTGGCGGTCGGTTCGATGACATACATGCAAAAACGGCGGCAAATGGCCGCCGTTTTCAGATTTTTCAAGAGAAACCGATCAACTGCAACCGCTGGTCCCGCCACAGGTGTTGCACTTCATGCAGGTGCCGTTGCGCACCAGGGTGAAGTTGCCGCACTCCTCGCAGGCCTCGCCCTCATAGCCCTTGATGCGTGCCTCGCGGATCTGCGCTAGTTTGGTGTCGATGGTTGCCATGAGCGTTTCGCTAACACCGACTGTTTTAGTGGCGCCATTCGACGGAGTGGTTTGCAGCCCGCCGTTGCCATCATTGCCTTGAGCTGGCGCGATTTCCGTCGCCACCATTACGGTCTCGCTCGCCGATTTGGAGGTGGTGACGGGAGCCGCTCCATGAGTGCCAGTGGCCTTGTTCGCGCCACCCTGGAGAACAACCAAATTGTTGCGAACATAGCCTCGGCTCGCCATTTCCTTGAGCCTCTCCATGGCGCCGTATTCTTCGTCCGCGTCACCAATGGTGTCGGGCTGAAGGTCTTCCTTGTCGACATGGCTAAGGTCGTGGCGATCGAGATAGGAAATCGCGACCTCGCGGAACAGATAGTCGAGGATTGAGGTGGCCATCTTAATGGCGTCATTACCTGTGACCATCCCCGAGGGTTCGAAACGGGTAAAAGTGAAGCTATCGACATACTCTTCCAGTGGCACCCCATATTGCAGGCCGATCGAGACTGCGATGGCGAAACTGTTCATCAACGAGCGAAAGGCGGCGCCCTCCTTGTGCATGTCGATGAATATCTCGCCAAGCGTGCCATCCTCATACTCGCCGGTCCGCAGATAAACCTTGTGGCCACCCACATTCGCTTTCTGGGTATAACCTTTGCGGCGATGTGGCAGGCGGGCGCGATCGGCCGACCGCCCCTTTTCAACGACCTTTTCGACCACTCGCTCGATGATCCGTTCGGCCACGATTGGCGCCTTGACGGCGATCGGTGCCTCCATGAAATCATCGAGATCTTCGTCGTCCTCAACTAGGCTGGCGGCCAGCGGTTGGCTGAGTTTCGAACCGTCGCGGTACAGGGCATTGGCCTTGATCGCGAGCTTCCAGGACAACATGTAGGCCTCAGCGCAATCGGCGACGGTGGCGCTGTTTGGCATGTTGATTGTCTTGGAGATCGCGCCGGAGATGAACGGCTGAGCCGCCGCCATCATGCGGATATGGCTTTCTGCTGATAGGAACCGCGTACCGGTACGACCGCAGGCGTTGGCGCAATCGAAGACCGACAAGTGCTCGTCCTTCAGATGCGGCGCCTTCTCGACGGTCATCGCTCCACAGACATAGGTGTTCGCGGCTTCGATTTCCTGTTTTGAAAAGCCAAGCTCGGACAGCATGTCGAACGAAATGTCGTTCAACTGGGTGTTATTAAAACCTAGCGTCGCGGCGCAAAAGTCCTCGCTTAAGGTCCATTTGTTGAAGGCAAACTTTATATCGAAAGCGTTGGCCATGGCGGCTTCGATCATTTCGATCTCTGCCTCACCAAAACCC
>JAPKDN010000050.1 GCA_028822575.1 Alphaproteobacteria bacterium
GTCGGCCATATCGTCGCGTAGGTCAGACCGATGATCGGCGCGAACACTTTTTTAGCTTGGTAGCCAAACTGGAATGGCTGGAGACCGACATGGTCGACGCCTTCATCTTTTCCTATGCTAATACACAAAACTACATGAACGACAAACCCACAACCGAGATTGGGGCGCTCGAGGCGACATTGGATACCTTCAAATATAACGGTCTGATCAGCGAACGCTTCACCTATGAAAAAGTGCGCGCGATACTGCCGAAGGACTGAGGCGCTGATTGATCTGCCCCCAAGGGTTTTCTCCACCAATCCGGGGCGGTCGCGACGACCTTAAAGCGGAATGACCAACAGCACATCGACGCGCCGCGACTCCAGCACAACGCGCCGTGACCGGAACGCCAACGCTTCCCCCTCGACCACAATTTCGTCGAGATACTTGCCGATCGCGAAGGCGTCTCCACCACCGTCCTGCATGGTTCGGGTCACGGTAAAGTTGGTCCGCGCTGTGATAATCCCGTCGCCCTGATCGACCAATCTAGTCGCGCCAAGCAGATGACTATAGGTGTGTGGTTCGAAGACATTGGCAGTGCGCAACGCTAAAATTCGGTCTTCGAGCATGCCGCGGCCCCGGCAATGCATGATGCCAATCGGCAGCCCTGCCTCGTCGCTTTCTCGGGTGGTGATATGGTAAACTGCGTCATCGGTAAAGAAGCTAGACCATTCCTCAAGCCGATCATCGTCGATGGCATGAACGTAATCTGCTAGGAAATCGGCAATCCGGGCCCGAAGCGCGTTATTCAGAATCGAAGCGGCATGGATCACGGCCGGAGATTCTGATTCTTTCAATTGATCCTCAGGCAAAGCCCATGATCTCCCGATAACCAGTCCAGAAACCCCGTATCGCCACTTCGGTCGCGCGAGAGGCCTCGCTAGACTCGACGGTCTTGCCGCCCATTTCCATGAAGGCGCTGGCGCTCTGACCACTACCCTTGGTGCCGCGCTGGACAAACTCGTTAATGCAACCGTCCTCGAGGCTGACCAGCCCAGCGGCGCCGGTAAGGTTTGCTTGCATGATCCGCATTCGCTCCTCGGCCTCGTCGTCATCCTCGTAACCCAAATACATCCAAAACAGCTCAGTTTTGTCGACCCCACGCGGAGTAAACCAGCGCACCGCCAGAGAATTCAGGGTAAATTGCACCGTCAGAGTTGGGAACAACGCCTGAATTGAATGGGTTATACCGTCGTCGAACTCATTCCAAGATTCCAATAGCTCCGGACCAGCGAGACGGTTTTCATAGGCGGCGGAGTGTACCTCGGCGTCCTTATATTCCTCGGCGGCCTTGAGGGTCGCGCTTTTAGCGTAGGACAGGTGATGCCAGGGCTGGGCGGCATCAGTAATCCTGATGCCGCCGTCCATGTCGAGACGGTTGATTTTGAAGGTCGTGTAGAAGGTGTGCAGCAGCGTGGCGTGATAGGCATCCCGCACATTCTCGGCGTAAAGCTTCCAATTATTGTGGATTATCTGGCTGTGATAGCCAAGCAACTTCAAGGGGCGCGAGAAATTGCGCTTGAGAATCTTGCACATCTCTGAGCCGAAGAAGGTTTCCACATCCGGTGTGTCGTCCGAGAAGGTGCCAAACACCATGCCGGCGTAAACCGCCGTGCGAATCGGCTCCAGGCGGTGGTCCTTGATGCTGAAGTCGCCAGGCATCCCACCCTTTCCCCCCAACCCGTTACGGAACGCCAACCCCATCAGTTGACCTTTCAGGTCATAGGTCCAGGAGTGGTAAAGGCAGGATAATACCTTAGCATTACCACGCTCCTTATGACAGACGAGCGCTCCCTTATGGGCACATCTGTTGACCATCCCATTGATGTGTCCATCGCGATCCCGAACCGCGATGATCGGTGTCTCTCCAATGAAGCTCGTACGATAGTCGCCGAGTTCCTTCAGGTCTAATTCCAGACAGAGAAAGTGCCAAACCGGGCCTCGAAATATCTTTTCCTGCTCAAGCTTGTAGATCGCTGGATCAGAGAACACTTGAAAAGGGATACGCGTCACGCCTTCCGGTGGCCATTGCAAGAGTGGTGGCCTGTCACCAGCCGAGGCCTCATCCTTAACGGGCGAATGGCTAGTTTTGGCAGAGCTCATGGCAAAGACTCGCAAGCTGTTGCGGCATTCTATTTTCCATCCATCATCGATGGCGGCAATGGGACTCCGAAATTTAACGGCCCCACCAAGAATTGCAAAAATTATTACGCGTGACCCAAAGCAAAACGCTCTCGACAGAACAACCCAGGCAATAAGATGATCTAGCGTTCGCAGTGTCGAATCTGGCAGCGGCCCAACAATCGCGCCATCGCAACCCAACCGATCAGCCAATGGTCGACCGGTAAAAAATGGTAATCACTGTGTGGATCGAGCACGATCTCGCGGCACTTCTCCTTGACGTCCTCTCGCAAGGTGGCGGCGTCGGCTGGCGGATTTTCAAGTGCCGGGCTTGTCCGTAATTAAGCCCTCCAGCTGCCCTCGTCATTGTCGAGGGCTTCCGCGACAATTAGCGGGTCATCAAGTAAATAATATTACCACGAACCCAGTAATTGATATTTACCCACAGCGCACCTTTCCGCCTCGGTCATCCGGTGATTCCGATATTCCAGGGAATGAACTCATGCCGGCCGAGGTCTAGCACTTCGCTCTTGGTCGCACCGCCGGACGCGACGTGCAGGAAAAAGTCGAAGATCCGCTGTCCCATCTCCTCCATGTCCGCTTCGCCATCAAGGATGGCGCCACAATTGATGTCCATATCCTCTTCCATACGCGTGAACATCGAAGTGTTGGTAGCGAGTTTGATCGATGGGCTCGGCTTGGCACCAAAGCAGGAGCCGCGGCCCGTCGTGAAGGCGACCAGATTGGCCCCACCGGCGATCTGGCCAGTGGCGGAGACCGGGTCGAAACCCGGCGTATCCATGAAGACAAAGCCCTTAGTCGTGATCGGCTCGGCGTATTTATAGACCTCCATCAGCGGGCCGGTGCCTCCCTTCATCGCCGAGCCCAGCGACTTCTCCAGAATGTTGGCGAGACCACCCTGCTGGTTACCGGGGCTGACCACACCGTTGATCTGAACATCGCGGCCGACGGCGTATTCATCCTTCCACCAGCGAACCCGTTCGATTAGTTTCTCACCGATTTCCACAGTCGCCGCGCGGGCTGTCAGCGTGTGCTCGACACCATAGATTTCAGGTGTTTCCGAGAGCACGCCGGTGCCGCCATGGCGGGCGAGAATGTCAACTGCCTTACCCAGGGCCGGATTGGCGGTGATCGAGGAAAAGCCATCCGATCCACCGCATTGCAGGCCGACCATGATGTGGCTTGCCGGCACGGTCGTGCGCTCACATCGGTTCGCTATCACTAGCAACTCCTCGACGATGGCGATGCCCTGGACGATGGTTTGGCGGGTGCCGCCACTTTCCTGCATGACCAGACCACGCAGCGTCTCGCTCAGCTCCAGGTTCTGAGACTGGAACAGGCCACCGATCTGGCACCGCTCACAGCCGAGGCCGACCACCAAACTGGCGCCTATATTGGGGTGACAGATATATCCCGCCAGGGTCCGGTGCAGCAGATCCATTGGCTCGCCAGTCATCTCCATGCCACAACCAGTGTGGTGGGAGAAGGCCGCAACACCATCAACATTCGGGTATTTGACCAACCGCTCCTTGGTGAAATGATCGGCGATCGCGTGCACCACCGTGGCCGAGCAATTCACTGTCGAGACGATTCCGACGAAATTCCGGGTCCCAGCCCGGCCATCGGCGCGCATATAGCCTTGAAAGCTAGCCCGCTTGGCTTCCGGTAGCATCTGGATCGGTTTGAAGTCCTCGGCGTATCGATAATCCCGATTGAATTCGCGAAACTCGATATTGTGGTTATGCAACATGGTGCCAGCCATCACGTCGGCTTTCGCAAAGCCGACGGTTACGTTGTATTTCAAAATAGCTTCGCCTTGAGAGATATCGCGCATCGCCAGCTTGTACCCTGGCGGAACGATTTCGCGGGTCACCACGTTACTGCCGGGAATCGCCGTCCCAGTAGCGATTTCCCTCAGCGCAACCGCGACATTGTCGGCCATGTTCAGCCGTATCACTGGCCCGCCAGCGCCCTTTTCCATGAGATCCGGCATAGTCGCATCCTCTCGTTTCTTAGAGATATTTTAACAATCCTAGCGTGCCGGTGGCGGCCGCTCCAGATAGGCATGGCAAGAAATTTCTTGCACGACATTTTCAACAATGCGTTTTGGGTAATGAACCAATGAAGGCGGTGCCTCGATCTGTCGATGGGTCCAGGTTAGACTCTTTACCTTGTAATGCTCGGGAGATATGCCATGACCACCGACAATCCGAAATCCGCCGGCTGGCGCGAACATCCCCGCTACCCCGACCCCGCCATCCAGTCCTTGGACCCGCGCTTCGACAAATATCGGGTTTTCAGCGCGGCGGTTGAACGGCTTTATACCGGGTGCCGTTGGTCCGAGGGGCCGGTGTATTTCGCTGATGGCCGGTATCTTTTGTGGTCAGATATCCCCAACCAACGGATGCTGAAATGGGAAGAGGAAACCGGCTCAGTCAGCGTCTATCGCAAACCCTCGAATTGGGCCAACGGCAATACCCGGGACCGCCAGGGCAGACTGGTCACCTGCGAGCATGGTCGGCGGGTGACCCAGACCGAGATCGACGGCTCGATCACCGTGCTGGCCGACAGTTGGCAAGGCAAAAAGCTGAATTCTCCAAATGACGTGGTGGTGAAGTCGGACAGTTCGGTTTGGTTCACTGACCCAATATTCGGCATTCTTGGCAATTACGAGGGGGTGAAGAACGAACCCGAGATCGACCAATACGTCTTCCGTATCGATGGCGGAACCGGCGAGTTGAGCGTGGTCGCCGAGGGCGTGCTTGGCCCCAACGGGCTGTGTTTCAACCAGGACGAGACGATCCTCTATGTCGTCGAATCCCGCAGCGAGCAGAATCGCAAGATCCTGGCCTATGATGTTGGCGCAGATGGGGTGACCCTATCGAACAAACGGGTGCATATCGACGCCGGCCCCGGCGGAACGCCGGACGGCATGCGTTGTGACGTCGACGGCAATCTTTGGTGCGGTTGGGGCATGGGCAATGCCGAGCTGGACGGGGTCAATGTCTATGCCTCGGACGGTGATCTGATCGGGCGCATTGCGCTCCCGGAACGCTGTGCCAATGTCTGTTTCGGCGGCCCGATGCGCAACCGCCTTTTCATGGCGGCGAGCCAGTCACTTTACGCAGTTTATGTGAATACGCAGGGCGTGAAGGGCGGCTGAGCCGAGCGATCTTGGAGCCGGTCTCGACTTCAACGGACCACGCCGATGGATCTGCCAGAGATGCGCGCCCTGTTGCATTATGTCGAGATGCGCCGCTATCTCTCCGAAGACGAGATCCTGCCAGATACATGGATCGCCGAGACACTGGCCAGCAGCAACACTTTGGACGCGCGTGGGTTCGTGGGTCTTGATCTGGCGAGGGTGATCCCATTGTGGACAATTCGAACAAGCGTTCGCATGGGTTGACCCAAAGGCTGGGGTTCACGCGGGTCGGAAAGGATACCGGACCGGCTTATTTGCAGACGGTTTATGAGTTGGGGCGAAGTTGAGAGCGATTGATGCAGAAAGTTACCTTTTATGGTAAGATCAAAGCTTGATGCTGAGATCCCAACCCAAGGAATGCCGAAAGTGAACGCATCCGAGAAAACCCTCTGTATCATCGGCGCCAGTGGCCTTGCCGGCTCCAATATTCTGAAGGCCGCGCTTGATCGCGGCTACTGGGTTCGCGGCGTGCTGCGTGACAAGGACGCGCCAAACAAGGCACCGTTTCTAAAAGCGTTGCCCGGCGCCTCGGCACGGTTGACGCTTTATAGCGCCGATATGGCCGACGAGGGTGCCTTCGATGCCATTTTAAAGGGGACGGATTGTGTCTTCATTGCCAGTCTAATCCCAACCTACATCGGGCCGACTGGCAAACTCGCGCGCGAGATGGATGATGAGCAGGGGTACGCTGAGATCATTATGCCGACGGTAAATGGGTGCCTTAACATCATGCGCGCGGCGGCCCGCCAGAATGTCCCAAACGTGGTTATCTGCAGCAGCACCAGCAGCACCAACCCTGTCCCGCCCGTGGCGCTCAAGAACGAGGTCGATCACTGGTCCGATGAAATAGAGCAATGCCGGGCCAAGAAATACACTTCCGCCACAAAGACCTTTATGGAGAAGGCGGCGATCAAATTCGCGGCGGAAAACGATATCCGCCTGTCTATCATCCTGCCAACCGGCATGTACGGCCCAGTCATTATGCCTGATCAGATGAAGAACAGCCCGCATGACTGGCTCCAGTCCCTAATCAAGGGCGGGGTGGGGCGGCACGAGAAGGTCCCAAACGATTCAAGTTCGCTGATCCATCTCCACGATCTGGCGGCAATCTTTTTGGCGGTCTACGAGAACCCCGAGGCATCAGGCCGCTATTTCGGTGTTTACGACAGTTGGCACTGGAATGACCTTTACGCGGAGCTTCAAAAGCTCATTCCGGACATGAAGATGCCGGCTACCCTGGACGCGGCGCCAGTGAAGCCCACGGGCTTCAACTTCAAGCGACGGGACAGTTTAGGCCTGCCGCTGAGGGATATTCCGACGGTTCTGCGCGAGACCGTTGAGTGGATAAGGTCGGAACCGTTCGGCGGCTAGGGGACTACTCCTTCGTCGGCCCCTTCGGATCAAGCCCAAAGATCTTTGCCGCGCTCAACCCCAGGATGTTCCGCTTTGCTTGCTCGTCCAGGAACGGCAGATCATGGATCACACTCGGGGTGTCGAAGTCGAAATGCGGCCAGTCGGAGGAATAGAGGAGCTGGCTGTCGGCGTTGATCATATCGAAGGTGACTTCTAACGCTTTCATGTTGCTCTTTTCCATCGGCTGGCAGGTATACCAGCAATTCTCGCGCATATAGTCACTGGGCATCTTTTTCAGCAACGGCGCTTCTGACTGTCGCATCAGGTACTGGTCATCCAGGCGCTGCATCAGGAACGGCACCCAGGCGAGACCACTCTCGACCCATAGCGTTTTCAACTTGGGGAAACGCTCGGGAATGCCGTTCAGGATCCAGTTGGTCATGTGCACGATATTGCACCAGGCGAAACCCAGAGAGTGCATGCCCAGGAAAGTATTACAGGTGGCTAGCGACGGGTCCTGCCAGTGATAACCGGCGTGGAAGGCGATCGGCTTGCCGGTCTCCTCGATCGCCCGGTAGAGCTTCATATACTCGTTGGCGTGCACCGGCTTGTAGCGGGTGGAGGTGACGCAGAAGCCGATGACGCTTGGGTTATCGGCATGCTCCTCGACCATCTTCAACGCCGCGTCGGGAGTGTTGAACGGCAAGACCACCAAGGTGACGATACCCGGATCACCCGGCAGGATCCGCTCAGTCAGCCAACGATTATAGGCCTGGCTTAGGAAAATCTCCATATCTGTCTGGGGATGCATGCCGAGAAACAGCATTGGTGTCGGAAATAGCACCATATAGTCAACGGCGAGGCCGTGCATCGCCCGGCGGGTGAGCACCACGTCCCGGTGCACGTCGGTCTCCTCAACCCTCTCGCGCTGGCTCGATTGATGCGGAATGCGCCCGCCGACGTCCTGATAGCGCAGGCCTAGATCTCCGTTAAGGCCATAGGGTGGGGCGCCGACGCGTTCGGCCTGATACATAGTCGCCTGATGCCGGACCACCGGGTCCTCGATATATTGGGTAACCTCGGACCAGCTGACGCTTTCCACATGATGTGCGTCGACATCGACGATCAGCCAGTCATCATAGCCCTTACGCTCAGCGTCCCGACGCGCGTGGGAGAGATAGTCCCGGGTGTCGGTATGGGTGTCGATATCCTGAACCGGGTGGTTCTGGCCCTTGGTGATCGCGGCGTCCATTACACTCTCCCTCCTGGGGTCTTGGTCGAACCTTAGAGCTTGCAGTCAATCCTCGACCGGCGCGGACTTTGGAGCCGGCTGGTAAGGGGTGTCATGATAATCCTCGGGCCGGCGCCGCGACCAGAGGCCGAACTCCATCGGGCCAAGTCGAAGCGCACGCAACACCTCGGTAACGGCCGTCAGTGCCTCCGTCGGGGTGACCACCTCGTCATAGTCGCCGAGCATCGGCCGAAACGTGCGATCCTCGCCATCGGCCTTGGCGGCGTAGAGTTTGACGGCGGCGGTCATCAGCTTGGCGACGGCGGCATCGGATATCCGCCCAGCCTCACCATCGGCGATCGCGCCCTCGGTCCGCTCCCAGACCAGATCAGCAGCGCGTTCGATCGCCGCGTAGGGATCGTTTTCCAGAGAGGAGTCGGCTTCCTTAGAGGAGGACATAAACGTCTCCACCGTCAACTTGTACTGACGCCCGCTCCAGCGCAAGTTCCGACGTACCCGGGTGTTTGCCGGTCTCGATATCGAATTCCAGACCGTGCCACGGGCAGACAATATTCAGCTTATCCTCGTCATAGAGCCGGCCGTGGCTTTGCTTGGTCACTTCGTCCATGTTCTCGCGCACCAGGGCATAAAGCCGCCCCTGACAAACCGGTCCACCCTGATGCGGGCAGGTGTTGTGCCAGGCGTGAAACTCATCGCCGAGTCGGAAAATGCCGATCTCCACGTCACCGATGATCACCACCCGCTTGCTGCGATCCTCAAATTCCTCGACCGCTCCGACACGGACCGTCTGCATGATCATTTTCTCCAGGGTTTCAGTTCGATCTTAGCCGAGGGGTTTGGTTCGTGCCAGCCACCATATGATGCACATCCAACGGGAGGTCGCGACCCGGGCAAGTGCGCTCCAATCGCTTTACTCGCCCCGAGGCAACGACCTTTGCCCGAGGCTCCCGTCATCAACATGTCCAACACCAATCAGCCGTCACGCCCGCGAAAGCTGGTGCTATTGCTTCGACCGTCACGAGCGTCTCGCGGGTTCACAAGATCGCATAGCCGTTACCCGCGTTTACCAGTGAAAAAGCCTTGGCTTTCGACGGCGGGACAGATGATTTGATTTTGAACTGGGATTAGCACCGCCATCAACCCATTTGCTTTTTGATGGTCACCAGCGAGAGCACCGGCAAAGCGACTAAGCAAGTCAGCGCGTAAAAATAGAAGGCGTTGTCATAGCCGATCATCGCCGACTGGCGCGTTATCTCCGCAGCGAGCCGCTCTAGGCTGGAGGTCCAGTCCACCGCGCCACTTCCGATAACGCCAGGAAAATTTAGGCGTTCATCATAGACGGTGACGGACTCGACCATCTCTGAATACCGGATTTTCGAGGTCCTAATCAGCAAGGTCACGCTGAGCGCCACGAAAACGCTGGTGCCAAGATTACGCAACAAATGGAAAAACGCCGAGGCTTCTGGAAACAGGCGTTGCGGCATCGTGGAAAAGGTAATGACCGCCAAGGGTACCCATAGAACACCGCAACCGAACCCCTGTAACGCGCTGGCCCAAGACAAAGATCCCAAGGTGACGTTGAGGTCATAGAGGCTCATCGCCCAACCGCTGACCCCGATGCACCCCATGCCAAGCACCATCCCAACCCGGGGATCCAGGCGCCCCATGCGGGCGGCGACAAAAAAACCGCAGATCATCCCAACACCACGCATGGCCAGGATGAAACCAATGAGGTTGTCGGGATAGCCTTTCAGGTTCTGCAACATGGGCGGTAACAACACCAACGGCGTGAAATTCAGCGAGCCATAAACGAAGACCAGGACAACCCCAATGACGTAGTTGCGGTTCAGGAAGATCCTAGGATTGATATACGGCTGGCTGGAAAAAAATGTGTTGGTCACGAACATGTAGAACGCGATGGCCATAAACGAACAGAGCGAGATGATATATGTGGATTCGAACCAATCCTCGCGCTCACCCCGGTCCAGCAACAGTTGCAGGCAGACAATCGAGACCGAGAAAAGCGTAAAGCCAATATAATCGAAGCGGACATTGTCGACCTTCCCTGCGTCCTTGACCCATCGCATGTTACCGATAATCGCCAGGATACCGAGCGGCAACATCAGAAAAAACACCCAACGCCAGCCATAGGCTTGAGATAAATAGCCACCGAGGGATGGCGCGATTGCCGGCCCGATCACCACGGACATGCCATAGATACTGTTGACCTTGGCATGCATCTCGCGTGGGTAACTTTGCAGCAGGGTCGCTTGCGAAAGTGGTACCAGTGGCGCGCCGAGCAGGCCTTGCAGGATGCGGAAAAACAACAGACTTTCCAGAGAGGTCGCGAACCCACAGGCCAAGGTCGCCAGGGTAAATCCCGAGGTGCACATTAGCAGCACCCGCCGGCGCCCAAATATGGCGACGATTGATCCGGTAATTGGCGTGGCGATCGCGGTGGCGAGGACGTTCAGCGTCACGACCCAGGAGATCTGTTCCTGACTGGCCGAAAGGGCGCCCTGCAACTGGGGCAATGTGATGTTCACCATGGTCAGGGTCAGCGAATACAACATAGTCGTCCCAGCCATGGTCATCATGATCAGGGCGCGATGGGCCGGTGTTTCTTCGAGTTCCGCAGTAATCGCTGTCATCGGGTTCCACTTGGCCGCCCTTCTTATTCGGGGCTTCGGCCGGTTGCTCCCTCTGGAAACTAGCGGGACGTCCTTCGGTGCTGCAAATCACCGCTTATCAAGGTCACCAAGCATCCGATCTATGATCACCCCGCCTGGGTGGGCTGGGTGGGCCTTTACGGTATTTCTCACCCCTTCATCTTATCGGCAATTTTGATAGTGTTTCCAAATTTCGCGGATTTCATGGAAATCAAGCCTGTGCATCCGTCCTGATTGTAAATTAGCGCCGGCTTGGTTAGGAGAGTCCGGGTGGGTAGTGTGACGAAACATGTGCTCGATACTGCTGTAATTCGCCGCGCCAAGGCTGTTCGCAGTGAGCTGTATCGGCTCATGGATGAGCGGACGTTTCTGTGTAATACCGCCACCAATGACGATGGCGGTTGTGACGCCCCCCTACTGGACCTGGGCGCCTTTCAAACTGGCACCTATGAGTGGATCTTCCACTCCTCTGCACACCGGGCTACATGATGCCGGTGGTCGCGCTGCAAGCCGGGGGTGGAGACTTGAGCCATGACCGGATAGACCACGCGCTCGCTAGGTCTTTGCCGTTGCACCGGCTACGGACCCATCATCGAGGCGGTGCGGCACATGAGCCCCGTCACGAACCTAGGCGATGGCCCGCTGAATTATGCCTCGACCGGCGACCGGCTGATGGCAATGGTGAATAGCGAAACAGTGGCCCTGGAAACGGCCGGCATACATAATTTTTTGCCTAGAAGAATCGCCAGTCTCGCGGCGCTTTCTGAACCAGCATCCCGATGCCTGCCTCGTCACGGGCGCCACCGGTTTCGGCCTTTGGGTCACCAAACAACATCACCAGCAATACCCGATGATCTATCTCGGGGCAGTCCGAGAATCGAAACGCCTCGAAGAAGTCGACGGATTGCTCAAAATCGGCACCGGCCTTACTTACGAAGACGCCTTGGGCGCCATCTCGGCCCATTCCGTAGATCTGGGAGAATTAATCCGACAGATTTGCTCATGCCAGATCCGCAATACCGGAACCATAGGGGGTAACATCGCCAACAGCTCACCAATCAGAGACATGCCTGCAACCTTGCGCGTTGGGCGCGCGCCTGC
>JAPKDN010000789.1 GCA_028822575.1 Alphaproteobacteria bacterium
GGCCACCAGTCCGGCACCGGAACGGCCACCAAAGCACTGGCCAGAAGCAACATGCAAAGTGGTAGCATGGCGACGCGCATCCCCAGCCCAACGACCCGCCGGTGCGACAGAAAGCGCAGGCCCCAGGCCGTCAGAATGGACAAAATTCCCAGATTGCCAAGTCCGAGAGATTGCAGCAGCACGTCCGATACCAGAGCTCCCGGGTAGCCGAGAACGTTTCGAATCTCCCCAGGCCCAGCCGTGTTTAGCGACGGGTCCATTGGTTCGTACGTTGCCAGGATTACCGCGAGTGTAAACGCGAACGCCAACAGGCCCACGCCAACCACTTCATGCCCTCGCCGTTTCAGGAAAGTCGATGCTTCGCCAGATGCGAAAGTCGTCGGCTCTGCGCTATTACTTGTCGCCATTCTTGGTCCACCTCGTCCAAATCCAACTCCGGCAATGCCGGGTGTCCGCGGCTAGAACAGTGTTTCCGCGAGCCGCTTCAGCCCACGCTCGGTTTTCTCGGGCCCGTATACCAAGGCAACCCGCAGATAAGGCTTGCCCGGGTTGCGTCCTAGATCGTCATCCCGCGCCATCAGGCTTCCCGGCAAGGTCTTGATCGCGGCCTCGCGCCATAGGGTTCGCGCCGCCGCCACGCCGTCTCCTACGTTCAGCCATAAAAAGAATCCGGCTGGTGGAATGAAAACATCCATGTGCGGGCTTAGGATTTCCTCGGCCAATCTGAAGTTCTCGGCGTAGTAGGACCGATTTTCGACCACATGGGCATCGTCGTTCCACAGCGCCGTCGATGCATGCAAAACCGGAAACGGAAGCGGCGAGCCGCCAAAAGTTACGAACTGCCCGTATCGCTCGATGATCCGCGCGTCGCCGGCGATAAAACCAGAACGCAGGCCAGGCGCGCTGGAGCGCTTGGAGAGCGACTGGAACGAAATTACGTTGTCGAGACCCTGGCCAAGCGTGGCGCAGGCTTCCAAGCCTCCAACCGGCGCGGTGCCGCGATAAATCTCGCAATAACATTCGTCCAATGCCAAGACGAAGTCATGCGCACGGGCAAGTTCGATCGCACGCTTCATGTATACCGCGCTTGCGACACTGCCTTGCGGGTTCGCGGGCGTACAAAGGAAGAATATCGCCGTGCGGGCCAGCAGGTCCTCTGGGATATCTTCCAGGACGGGAAGGAAATTATTCTCAGCCCGCGCCGGCAGATAAACCGGCTCGCCACCACCCAACATCGCCGCGCCCTGATACACATGATAAAATGGGTTCGGCATCAGGATCGCCGGCCGCTTGCCCGCTTTTTCAGGCGGTGTACACAAAAATCCGACCTGATACAACGGCTCGCGGGTCCCCGGTACTGGAACCACATTGCGCGCGGGATCGACAAAGCCTTCCGGCAGGTCGAAACGGCGATGCAACCAACCCACCACGGCGTCCCGAAAAGCCTCATCCCCGGTTGGCGACGGGTAACGGTTCCAAAGATCATCATGGGCGGCGATCGTCTCGGCCAGAAGCGGCGGTGTCGGCTTTTGCGGTTCGCCAAGCGAAAATAAGATCGGCGGTTCATTCGACTGTGGCACCAGATCCGCAAGAATCTCGTTCAGCCGAGCGAAGGTATATTGGCCCAGTGGCGCCAGATTGGGATTAAGCATGGAGTCCGTATCATCCTGACCGATCAGCCGATCCTAAGTGTGCTGAAACGATTCTATTATACAAGACGGGAACTTAACAGACAACTTTCATGTTGAACTGGAGGGTTTTTTGACACCTGTCAGTTTTCCCATCCGGGTTTTAGTTAAAAAAAGGGCTTAGGGTTTTCCGGAACCCCACTTGGTAGCCGTCTGTTGCCGTGTTCGACTTTAGCCTTAGATCGTCTAAGGTCCCCGACCAAATTCGGGATAAACCTCCATGCCGCATTCGGCGCGGTCGAGGCCAAGAGCCTCATCGTCGTCGCTTGGCCGGACACCCATGATCATCTTGATCGCCATCCAGACAATTGAACAGGCGACGAAGACGAGGCCCCCAATCGCGATGATGCCAAGCAACTGAATGCCGGTCTTGGCGTCGGTGTTGCTGAAGACCTCGGCGACAGTGCCCCAAATGCCGCGGATCAGATACACCGGGATCGCGCCGACGACATCATCGATCTTGAGCTTGTCGAGCAGCGGAACTATAACGACGATCAGAATGCCGCCGATGGCGCCAATGGTT
>JAPKDN010000790.1 GCA_028822575.1 Alphaproteobacteria bacterium
CCGCTCTATCGCCACACGCAGTTCCGTGATGAGCGGGGCGGCATCGCGCGCAGAGAGCTCGCCGATAAAGCGAGATACATCCGCTTCGACAATCCGTTGCGCCTCGGAGATCGCGTCCTGGCGACTGGACTTTCCTTCCAGCGCCAATCGTTCAAGGTCATCGAGATCATAGAGGAATGCGTCGTCGATTCGTTCAACGGCTGGATCGACATCTGCGGGAATAGCAAGGTCGACGATGAAAATCGGCGTTCGTCGCCGCGCGCGACTCGCGGATTGTATCATTTCCGCATCGATCGAGTACTGGCCATCACCAGTAGCGGCCAAAACGATATCCGCGTCGGCCAGGGCTTTCGCGCGGGTCTCGAAATCGGTGAGATGCACCGCCATCTCGCGCGCGGCGTAACCGGCCCGGCGCGCATTTCGGTCGCTGAGGATGATGTGGGTGAGGCCTGCTTCCTTGAATTGAGCCGTTAGCATTAGGGCGATGTCATCGACGCCCAGCACGAGCAAACGGCATTTGGAAAGATCGCCATGGATGCTCCGCGCAACGCGAATTGCCGCGGCGATAAGGGAGGTTGGTCCTTCGGAGATTGCGGTTTCGGCGCGAACCCGCTTGGCGGTCGCGTAGGAGGCTTGTAACAGGGGATCCAGACGTTTGGCACTCATGCCAAGGCTGGCCGCCATACGATGGCTGGCGCGGACCTGGCTGAGGACCTGCGGTTCTCCGACAACTTGGCTCTCAAGGGACGCGGAGACTCGGAAAAGATGCGTTAGCGCCGCGACACCCAGATGGTGGTAGAGAGCCGGGCGGATCTGATCGGGCGAAAGCGTTGTTGGCAGGGCCAAAGCCCGGGCAATCTTGTCCACGGGAGCTCCGTTGCCATCGTGGATAGCTCGAACCTCCACCCTGTCACATGTCGACATGACCATGGCCTCGGAAAAACCAGCGTCCTTGAGGTTACCTAAAAATACTGGGAGTTCTTCGTCCGCTACGCATATCATCTCTCGGATTGGATCTGGGCAGGTCCGATGATCGAGGCCGATCACATGGAAATCGCTAAGCAGTGACGGATTATCTTCCGAAGCACCTTCGATCATGAAGTGGTGGCGATGCTCTTCGCCGATTTCGTACCCTCGTCGGCTACCGCTGGATCGTCGTTCGCATCGAGTAGTGCAGCTTCGATCTCCTCAGCTTTTTTCTCCACCATCTCGACAAGATGGTCGACGACGCTTTTGTCCCGTAGCCGGTGATGTGGAACCCCGGCCATGTAAACTTGATGAACACCTTTGCCGCCGCCCGTAAGGCCGAGATCGGTTTCCCGTGCCTCGCCCGGGCCATTAACAACGCATCCGATGACTGACAGAGTCATGGGCGTGGTAATATGCGAAAGTCGATCTTCCAGCGCCTGGACCGTTTGAATTACGTCGAATTGCTGACGCGCGCAGGAGGGGCATGAGATCACGTTAACGCCCCGATGACGCAGGCTGAGAGATCTCAGCATATCAAACCCGACCTTGACCTCGTCAACGGGGTCGGAGGAGAGCGATACCCGGATCGTATCGCCGATACCACTCCAGAGTAGCATGCCCATGCCGATAGAAGATTTTACCGTGCCGATTCGAAAGCCGCCGGCCTCCGTAATCCCGAGATGCAGCGGATACTCGGTCACCTCGGCGAGTCTTTGATATGCCGCGATCGCCAGAAACACATCGGATGCCTTGACGCTTATCTTGAAGTCATGGAAGTCATTATCTTCCAGAATTCGGGCATGTTCCAGAGCGCTTACGACCATAGCCTCGGGGCAGGGCTCGCCATATTTTTCCAACAGATGACGTTCCAGGCTCCCGGCGTTGACGCCGATCCGCATCGAACAGCCGTGATCCCGCGCAGCTTTCACGACCTCACGGACTTTTTCGGCCTTGCCGATATTGCCAGGGTTGATCCGCAGGCAAGCGGCCCCAGCCTCGGCGGCTTCGATCGCCCGGCGATAGTGAAAATGGATGTCGGCGACGATCGGGACCGGTGAAGCGTGGACGATCTCTTTCAGCGCCCGGGTCGAATCTTGATCTGGACAGGAGACCCTAACGATATCGGCACCCGCTTCTGCACAGGCCTCGATCTGTCGGATCGTCGCGGCCGCATCGGAGGTGAGCGTGTTGGTCATGGTTTGCACCGTGATCGGCGAATCGCCTCCAACCGGAACAT
>JAPKDN010000791.1 GCA_028822575.1 Alphaproteobacteria bacterium
GGTAGTCATCGCGCTGACAAGCCGACGATTGGACCGACGACCGTCCAATCAACCTCCCCAACCGGGGAGGTCAATGACCCGACAGTTACTGCGTCGACAAACCAGGTGCGTCGGGGAGGTAATTTTTCTTATTATCGGTGATGTTCTGTTTATTTTCAGTTATTTAGCCGAGTGGCTAACGCGTGAAATCAAATTCCTCGGCGAAATGACAGGCGACATAGTGGTCGTCGCCAACCCGGCGCCATTCAGGAATGTCCACCGAGCACCGGCCCTTGGCGAGCGGGCAGCGTGTATGGAACCGGCAACCCGACGGCACATTGGCTGAGCTGGGGATCTCGCCCTCCAGCTTTTGCGCCTTGCCGCGGTCATCGGGATCAAGCGACGGGATCGCCGAGAATAGCGCGTTTGTATAGGGGTGCCGAGGCTTGGAGAACAACGTCCGAGACGGCGCGCTCTCGACGATGGAGCCGAGATACATCACTGCCACTCGGTCACAGACGTGAGCGACCACGCTAAGGTCATGGGCGATGAACAGGAAGGTGATCTCCAGTTCATCCCTGAGCAACTTCAAAAGGTTTAGAATATCCGCCTGGATCGATACATCCAGCGCCGCCACGCTTTCGTCGGCGACCACGAATTTCGGCTGACACACAAGGGCCCTGGCGATCGAGATTCGCTGACGCTGACCGCCAGAAAACGCATGCGGAAAACGACGCAAGTGCTCAAGATTGAGCCGGCATTTGGCAGCGATATCGCGCACCCGTGCGTCCGTCTCCTCGCGGGAGCTTGTCAGCCCCATCACTTCAAGCGGTTCGGCGATGATGTCTCGCACCGTCATCCGGGGGCTGAGCGCCGCGTATGGGTCTTGGAAGATCAACTGAGCCCGTTTGCGATAATCCTTAACCTCGGCCTTGCCCAATTTCGCGACGTCGTAGTCAACCTCGCCGTCGTTATAAACCACACTGCCACTAGTAATCGGCGCCGCCTTGAGGATCGCCCGGCCCAAGGTGGTTTTACCCGACCCACTTTCGCCCACCAAGCCAAAGAACGAGGCGCGTGGGATATCCAATGACACGTCATCAACAGCGCGCACCTTGGGAATATCCCCAAAGAGCGCGCGCCCCAGCGAGAAATGCACCGACAAGTTCTTGACAGAAATATGCACCGCTCGATCATTCATCCTGCTTTTTCCAAAGCCCGCGCCGTGGCGAAGCAAGCTGCGGAATGCCCATCGGCGATCGTCGAGGCACCCGGAACCGAGATCTCGCAAAGCCCTGGGATGAATTCTGCACAGCGGGTGTGAAACACACAACCCGATGGTCGCTCCAGCGGGCTGGGAATATCGCCCAGTATTGGGGTCAGAGGATGACCAATTTCCGAGAGCTTGGGCAGCGCGTTCAAAAGCCCCTTTGTGTAGGGATGGCCTGGGGTGCAGATGACTTCGCGTACGGACCCGGTCTCGGCGACCCGACCAAGGTACATCACCGCGACCCGGTCGGCTGTCTGGGCGATAACGCCGAGATCATGGGTGATGAATAGAATGCCCATACCGAATTCCCCGACCAAATCCTTCATCAGATCTAACACCTGGGCCTGAATCGTCACATCGAGGGCGGTGGTCGGCTCATCCGCGATCAGCAGCTTCGGACGGGTCGAGAGCGCCATCGCGATCATCGCCCTTTGCCGCATGCCGCCGGAGAACTCGAAAGCGTATTGATCGATGCGCTTGCCCGGATCGGTGAGCCCCACGCGGGTAAGCATTTCGACCGAGAAGTCCCTCGCCTGCCTTTTATTCATCGAGGTGTGCAGCATGAGCTGCTCGATCATCTGAGCCCCAATGGTAATCGCCGGCGCGAAGCTGGCCATCGGTTCTTGGAAGATCATCGAGACCGAGCCGCCACGCACGACCTTAAGGTCAGCGGCATTCTTGAGCGCCAGGACGTCAATTTCCCAACCGTCCAGGGTAAGGATGATCTTGCTGTCCGGCCCGAACACCGTGTTGCCGGCATTAAGCTGCATAAGCGCCTTGGCGGTCACCGACTTACCCGAGCCACTCTCACCCACAAGCCCCAAGACCTCGCCCGGCGCGATGTCGAAGGAGACCTGATCGACCGCAGTCACCAGCCCTTCGTCAGTCTTGAACTGGATCGTCAGATCCCTAACGGAAATCAGCGGCGCGCTCATCATTTATGGCCCGAATAGGGG
>JAPKDN010000792.1 GCA_028822575.1 Alphaproteobacteria bacterium
CGGCAAGGAACGCATGGTGCCGCTGACCGAGGCTGCGATAGGAGCAATCATCGCCTACCGAGAGTACCGGGTAAATTTTCTTGCGGGGCGCCGGGAATCGGCTTTTCTTTTTCCTTCACGGTCAGCCGAGGGGCATCTGACGCGGCGACGGCTTGGGCAATTGCTCAAGGAACTAGCCGTCGAATGTGGAATTGATCGGGCTAAGGTTTCGCCCCATGTCCTGCGTCACGCCTTCGCAACACATCTGTTGAATCATGGAGCTGATCTTCGAAGTGTTCAGCAAATGCGTGGTCATGCCGACATTTCCACTACGCAAATTTATACCCATGTCCTCAGTCAACGGTTGCGGTCGATCGTCGAATCCCATCACCCGTTGGCGAAAAAGACTTAATCCTTGAAACTGCTGATCTCGCTCTAGTGCTAGACTGATGCTCGGGCTTGTGCCAATCAAGGGCCGGAGCGAAGCGTCAGAGATTTGCCCTTTTATGGAACAGGCTGGAAGCTTGATGCGAGTGTTTCTAGATTTCGAGAAACCGGTCGCAGACCTAGAGGGAAAGATAGAGGAATTGCGGCATTTGTCGACCGGTGGCGATATCAATATCGCTGAGGAGGTCGGCAAATTACAGTCAAAGGTTGAGCGGCAACTTCGGAACACATATCAAAAACTTTCGCCCTGGCAGAAAGTTCAGGTCGCGCGGCATCCTAATCGCCCGCATTTCAAAGATGTAATCAGCGCGCTCGTGACTGATTTCACGCCCTTGGCTGGGGATCGAGGGTTCGCCGAGGACAAGGCGATTGTCGGAGGGCTTGGCCGTTTTCGTGGGTTTTCTGCTGTGATAATGGGGACGGAAAAAGGAAATTCTACTAAGGAACGTCTCGAGACGAATTTTGGTATGGCTCGGCCTGAAGGATACCGCAAGGCGCGGCGTCTGATGGAAATGGCCGAACGGTTTCGTCTGCCAGTACTCACGTTTGTGGATACCGCCGGCGCGTATCCCGGTATTGGCGCCGAGGAACGTGGTCAGGCCGAGGCGATCGCCCGGGCAATAGAAACCAGTTTGAGGCTAACTGTTCCAGTCGTGGCGACGATTATTGGCGAAGGCGGCTCGGGTGGTGCGGTGGCGCTGGCGACTGCTGATCGGGTTCTGATGTTTGAACACGCGATTTACTCGGTGATTTCGCCTGAGGGATGCGCATCAATTCTTTGGCGTAGCGGCGAACATGCGAAGGACGCGGCGGAGGCATTGCGCTTAACAGCGCAGGACTTGAAGCAAATGGCGGTGATCGATGATATCGTGCCAGAACCTCTCGGTGCTGCGCATCGCGCTCATGACGTCGCGTTGACCAGTCTAGGCGACGCGGTAGAGGCGGCGCTCCGGGATCTGGTGAGTGTTGATCCCGGTACGCTGCGGGCGCAACGCCGCGAGAAGTTCGTGGCTATGGGTAAGATCGGCCTTACCTGACAGGAACGCGCCTTTCTCTATACGGCGGGTGCCACCGTAACGCCGGCCTCGTTATTCTCGAAAAGAAAAACGCTGTCTCCGATTTGCCGAATGGGTGTTGGGCGCCTGCCGCGCGTGGTGCAGGAGGAACCTTTAGCATCCCTTGACATCTTCGAGGGAAATCGACATTTTGCGTTTGAAATATGCCGCCTGATCGGTGGTGCTGATAACGTTTTCTCGTTTTAACGTCGCCCATTGATAGCCTGGATCAAGGACGTTCCTGGCACGGAGGTTCTCGAGGATGATGCGGGCGGTTTCCTCGAAAGCAAAATCCCCGTCTAGATTTGAAAAATGCCTACTTCGGGCAGTGTGGCGTTCTTCCAGCCGATCGGTCTCAAGATCCAGGGTCCCTGCCAGGAAACGTTGGGTTTTGGCTACCGCTTCCCGAGAGCCTATCGCGGCCGGATTGATATGATTCGAAACGAACCATTGCCATTGATTGTGTTCAGGGTCGTCCGGTCGGATGCTCATGGTCGGTTGATCAAGCAACATCGATTCGACACCAGTCGTGCATCCAGTATGCAGCACCAGACGTGACCCGAGAATCATCGCGGCGTGACTACCCTCGCGGGTGATCTCGACATTGGGTAGATCGGTGAATTCTTCCAGCCATGCGGTGGTGTTCTCGGCGGGATGTGGTCGCAAAACCAATTTCAAGGTCGGGTCAGCGGTCGCAAGGGCGCGGATGGTATTCTTGGTAAGA
>JAPKDN010000793.1 GCA_028822575.1 Alphaproteobacteria bacterium
GTTGCTTTTCTCGACCGACTATCCGCACCACCAATTCGATGGTGACGCGGTACTACCTGAGGGCCTGTCGCCGGAATTGGCGCGCAAAATCATGGTAGACAACCCGAAAAACACGTATCCTCGCCTACAATAGGCTGAAGACGCTCTGCCTCGCCCCTCGTTGGGCCAAGGAGGAAACTCGAGATGAACATTCAGGTCATGAACCGCCCAGAAGACGCCGCGGCGAACAAATCCAAGATGGCGATCGCCGACTGCGACATCCATCCAAGCCCGAAATCTATCGAGATCGAAATCTATCCGTTCCTCGAGAAGCGCTGGCAAGAATACCTGGAAAGCTACGGTTTCATTTACCGCCAAGGTTTTCCAAACGGTCCAGCCTTCCCAAAGGGGCAGCCCGACGCCGCCCGCCGCGACGCCTATCCAACCACCGGCGGCAAACCCGGCGCCGACCTTCAGTTCATGCGCAAGCAGCATCTTGATCCCAATAATGTTCAGCTTGGCATCCTCAATCCGCTGAAAAGTGGCCAAGGCCTGCAGAACGGTGACTTCGCCGGCGCCTATTGCCGCGCAGTTAACGAATGGCAGATCGAGGAATGGACGTCCAAGGAGCCGCGACTCAAGGCTTCAATCATGGTTCCGTTCGAGGACTCGGTCACCTCGGTCGCAGAGATCGACCGTTGGGCCGGCGACACGAACTTCGCCCAAGTCCTGTTGCTGAGCCGCACTGCTGAGCCGCTAGGACAGCGCCGGTATTGGCCGATCTACGAGGCAGCGTGCCGGGCCAATCTGCCGGTTGGCATCCACGCTTTCGGCTATGGTGGTAGCCCCGTCACCGGCGGCGGTTGGCCGTCCTTCTATATCGAGGAAATGGTCGGCCACGCCGAAAACACCCAATCACTGCTGACTAGCATGGTCTTCGAGGGGGTGTTCGAGCGGTTCCCAGCCCTCAAGGTGGTCCTGATAGAGGCTGGTTTCGCCTGGCTGCCTGCCTTGAAGTGGCGACTCGACAAGATCTGGGAACGCAACCGCGCCGAACTCCCGCATGTCACCCGCCCGCCGTCAGAGTTGATCCGCGAGCATGTTTGGCTCACCACTCAGCCGATGGAAGAGCCGGAGCCACGCGAGCAATTGCTGGATACCATCGGCTGGATCGGCTGGGACAAACTGCTCTTCGCGACGGACTACCCGCATTGGGACTACGACGATCCGGCCCGCGCCCTGCCGCTGAAGGTCGACAAGGCGGCCCGGGAGGATTTCTTCCTTAACAATGCGCTAGATCTTTTCGGCCTGAGATAACGTCTACCAGTACCCGAGGTTGGAAATGCCTAAATATGTTGTTGCCCCAGTCGAGGATATCCCCCCTGGAGGCCGCAAACTGGTTGATGTGCGCGGTCGACCGATCGTGATCTTCAACCTGGATGGCGAGTATTTCGGCATGCTCGACCGCTGCCCGCATCAGGGCGGCAGTCTCTGTGACGGCCAGCTGATTGGCTTGGTCGAATCAAGCCAGCCCGGCGAGTACAATTTCTCACGCCAGAATGAGATCGTCCGTTGCCCCTGGCACGGCTGGGAGTTCGACATCCGCACCGGACAATCCATGTGCGAACCCGACCGCATCAAGGCCACCCAATACGACGTCGACGTCGAAGCCGGTGCGGCGGTGACCGAAGGCCCCTACGAGGCCGTAACCTTCGACGTGACGGTCGACGATCGGTACGTGGTGGTGGAGGTTTAAGTCACCATCGCACCAGCCACGCCGTCCGTGAACTGACTCTAGGAATGCACCCATGATCGCCATCCCCGCCTGGCTCGACACGCTCCCCAAGGCAGAACTCCACCTCCATCTCGAAGGCGCGATCCCGCTCGATGCGCTCTGGGGTCTGGTCGAGGAGCATGGCGGCGACTCATCAGTGCCGAACCGCGAGGCTCTGCGCCAACGTCTGACCTATCCCGACTTTCCAGCGTTTATCCAGGCTTGGATCTGGAAGAACGGGTTTCTGCGAACCTATGACGATTTCACCTTCATCGCCGAGGCGGCGGCGCGGGATCTGGCGCGGCAGAACATCCTTTATGCCGAAATGTTCTTTTCGCCCTCGCGTTTCGTTGACCAGGGACTGACCGCCGGCGGGCTGGCCGAGGCAATCCGGCGCGGCTTTGATAAGGTGCCGGAAATCGAGACTTGGCTGATCCCGGATCTGGTCCG
>JAPKDN010000794.1 GCA_028822575.1 Alphaproteobacteria bacterium
GCGCTGCCGGGTGGAGTTGTAATTTCTCAATCTCGCCGTAGTTGGTCACGCCCAGCAATCCAAGTGCCAATCTAGTCTCTTCCTCCAGCAGTTCCAGCATTCGAACCACGCCGGCGCTACCCCCCGCCGCCAAGCCATAGCACAGCATCCGGCCAACACCGACCAAGTCCGCGCCCATCGCGATCGCCTTGACGATATCGGTGCCGCGCGAGAAGCCGCCATCGATGGCCACGCTGGCCCGTCCCGCCACGGTCGTCACCACCTCGGGCAGAACCTCCATGGCGCCGCGACCGTGGTCCAATTGCCGGCCACCATGATTGGAGACATAGACCATGTCGACCCCATGCTCGACCGCGATATGCGCGTCCTCGGCGGTGGCGATGCCCTTCAGGACAATCGGCAGATCATAGCGTTTCTTATAACGCTGAATATCGGTCCAGTTGAGCGCCGCCTGCCAGTCGGCGCCGCTACCGGTGCGCCAGGGCTTGACGAACCGGTTGGCGATATCCCGCTCACGGCGGCTATAATTGGCACTATCGACTGTCAGGCAAAATGCGTCATAACCGGCAGCGATGGAACGCTCGACATACGCGTCCAGAAACGCATCGCCGCCTCGCTTGTACAGCATGGCTATCTTGAAGCCGTCACCGCCCTTCGCCACCGTCTCCAGCGGGATCGTGCTTACCGAGCTCAGCATCAACGCGCAGCCGAATGCGCTTGCCGCCCGCATTGCCGCGACACCGCCCTCGGGATCAAAGCTCTCAAGCGAGCCGATTGGCGCCAGGCAAATCGGCAGCCGCATCTTCTTACCCATAACCGTCGCACCGGTGTCGACCTTGCGAACATCGCGCAACACCCGGGGCCGAAACGCGATGGCGTCCAGCGAGGCGCGGTTGCGCTTCAAGGTGGTTTCGGTCTCGGTGCCACCGCGCAGGTAATCCCAGGTGTTGCGCTCCAACTTGTCCCGCGCCGCGTGCACGATTTCGTGCAACGCCTGGAATTTTAGCTTGAGCTCATGGGCCTGTTTGCTCTTTGGGATTTCGCGATCACTCATGATTTTCTCTCCAACTAATTCACTATCGCATCCCAGGCCCGTTCCTGGGCGTTTTCGCTAACCACCATGCTGATATGACCGAGCGCGATCCAAAGTTCTGTCGAGTTAGGCGGCGCCGCCACCAACGCCGCCACCGAGGCCGGCGGCGCGATTCGATCTTGAGCCGGTATCAACGACAGGCAGGGCAGGGTCACCGCCTCAGGTGTCACCACGCGTCCCGCTATCCTCCACGCCCCCTTCACCGGGGTGTTCTCGCCATACCAGCCAAACAACGCCTCGTGTGCCACCCGCGCCGCCAGAGGCACACCGTCATTGATCCTATCCTCCAACGCGACGAACGCCTCGGCCTCGGCACTCTTCATATCCATCTTAGCGAAGCGGAGGAACTTACGCGGCACCAGCATCGGTTCGTGGGCGTAAAACATCGACTGGATGATGTCAGTTGGCAACTCCCCCAACATATCTATTGTGCCGTCCAAGGACGGTTTCATGGTCGCGAGAATTGTATGGGCGTGTCCGGCATCGACGGAAAAACCCCAGCGCATGGCCTGCAAGACCAAACACCTTAGGTCCGCTTGACGGTGTTAACCCAGCGCCAGCAACCTTCCCATACAATAACCGACAATTGCCGGCTTTTGGCCGGTCCGTCGCAAAACCACATCCAACGCCTGGTCAAGTCGCCTGGCGACGCAGTCAGTTAGCGTGAAATCACGTTCGATATTGCCTGGTCGGTCTCAATTCACGACGTAGGGGGCGAATCCCGCGTTGTCGAGATGATCCAGAAAGCTTCGGCCTGGTGAGATGTCGAGAACATGAAAGCGATTGACTAGAGACGGGACGCTCAGCAGCGGCTTTCCCTTCCCACCTCCGCAAAGAAACTGCCGCGTTGTGCCCTCGCTCCAAACTACTCCCGCGCGGGTGTCCGCCCGTCGATAGGGATGGCGCCGATAAGCCTGAATTCCATCCAGAACTGTGTTGAGCCTGGGCTGGATCTCGTCATCCATGGCGGCAAGAAACGTGGCCCATGCGTCGCCATCCGTTTCGGCCTTTCTACTATCGGTTGGAGCGGCGTCTTGGAGATACCCGCCGAGGCCGGCCTGGAGGAGCTGAACCGTTTGCAGGGGCTCCCGGCTCCAGGGCGGCGAGC
>JAPKDN010000795.1 GCA_028822575.1 Alphaproteobacteria bacterium
CAGGCGGGTGCGCGGAAGCTGTGTTTCGTGTGCTTGTTGGCGGCGCCAGAAGGTGTGCGCACCTTCGCCTCGGTACATCCCGAAGTCCCGATCTTCACGGCGGCCTTGGACCGGGAATTGAACGAAAAAGGTTATATCATGCCTGGTCTCGGCGATGCCGGTGACCGGATGTACGGGACCAAATAAAATACTGGTTCCTGTCAACGAACACGAACTGTCTTATCGTCCCTAGGAGGACCCATGCCAACCATTCTCATAACCGGTGCCAGTCGTGGAATTGGCCTTGAGTTCACCCGTCAGTTTTCTGGCGATGGATGGGACGTGATCGCCACCTGCCGCGATCCGTCGAAAGCCTATGACCTGAACGGCTTTGCCGGAACCGAGGTCCATGCGCTGGATATCGACGATGGCGAAAGCGTTGCTGCCATGAAATCCATGATTGGTGATCGTTCGATCGATGTGCTTTTAAACAACGCTGGGATCATCGGCCAGCGGACCGGTTTTGGCACCCTTGATTATGATGCTTGGTCCGGAGCCATGAACACCAATGTCTTCGGCCCAATGCGCATGGCCGAGGCCTTCGCCGACAACGTCATATCAAGCGATCGCAAGCAGATAGTTTTCATCACTTCCCGCATGGGCAGTATCACCGAGACTAGCCCGAACGCGTATGTCTACAGGTCCTCGAAAGCAGCACTCAACATGGCTGTCAGATGCATGTCGCTTGAGCTTGCTGGCAAGGGACTGACAGCGATCCTCTTTCATCCGGGCCATGTCAGTACTGACATGGGCGGCGCCAGCGCACCGGTTTCGCCGACACAGAGTGTGACCGGTATGAAGCAGCAAATTCTGGGTTTCACCCAAGTCGATAATGGGCGCTTTCTTGCCTATGATGGTGATGAAATTCCCTGGTAGGAGCGCCCGTTTATGCCCGCGATTCGTAGTCAGATTAATACCCGCTCTCAGGGCTTTCGCAACAATGCTGCGCACATGGAAGATCTAGTCGCGGATCTGCGCGAGCAACTCGACGCGGTCAAGGCCGGCGGTGGCGAGCGTTCCCAGAAACGCCATGTCGACCGTGGCAAGCTGCTTCCACGCGACCGCGTTAACACGCTGATCGATCCGGGGGGGGCTTGGTTGGAGTTCTCGCAACTCGCGGCCCATGGGATGTATAATGGTGAAGCCCCGTCAGCGGGCATCCTAACCGGTATTGGTCGGGTCGCCGGTGAGGAAGTCGTGATCATCTGCAATGACGCGACGGTAAAAGGTGGCACCTACTATCCCTTGACGGTGACCAAGCATTTGCGCGCCCAGGAGATCGCTCAGGAGAACAATCTGCCGGTGATTTATCTGGTGGACTCTGGTGGTGCCAACCTGCCGCATCAGGCTGAGCTTTTTCCGGATCGCGATCATTTCGGTCGCAGCTTTTATAACCAGGCGACTATGTCGGCGATGGGCATCCCGCAAATCGCGGTTGTCATGGGCAGTTGCACGGCTGGTGGCGCCTATGTGCCGGCGATGTGCGACGAGGCCGTGATTGTCCGTAGCCAAGGTACGATTTTCCTCGGTGGCCCGCCGCTGGTGAAGGCGGCGACTGGCGAAGTGGTGAGCGCCGAGGACCTGGGTGGCGCCGATGTACACAGCCGGGTTTCCGGCGTCACGGATCATTATGCCAATGACGACACTCACGCGTTGGCGATAACCCGGCGGATCGTCAGCCATCTCAACCGGGTGAAGTGGCCGAATATCAAGACCCGACAGAGCGTGGAGCCGGCGTATGATCCGCGTGAACTCCATGGTGTGGTGCCGACCGACACTCGGATCCCCTACGATGTGCGTGAGGTGATTGCCCGTATCGTGGATGGTAGCGAGCTGGATGAGTTCAAAGCCTTGTACGGTGCGACTTTGATCTGTGGGTTCGCGCATATTCATGGCTATCCCGTGGGGATCATCGCGAATAACGGCATCCTTTTCTCAGAATCCTCGCAAAAAGGAGCACATTTCATAGAACTGTGCTGTCAGCGCGGCATTCCCTTGGTGTTCTTGCAGAACATCACCGGCTTCATGGTTGGCAAAAAGTACGAATCTGGTGGTATCGCCAAGGATGGCGCCAAGCTGGTGACCGCCGTTGCGTGCGCCCGCGTGCCGAAATTCACCGTGATTATCGGTGGCTCTTTCGGCGCCGGAAATTACGG
>JAPKDN010000796.1 GCA_028822575.1 Alphaproteobacteria bacterium
TTTGGTGGGCGCAGTAGGACTCGAACCTACGGCCCGCTGATTAAGAGTCAGCTGCTCTGCCAACTGAGCTATGCGCCCCTCCAAAGTGAAGCGTTGGTTACGGCATTCCGGTCCGCATTGCAATAGGGTGAGCATAGTTTGCTGGCGTTGCTCGAGCCGCGCTTAGGTCAAGGTCCTCGCCCGCTGCTCTAGTGCGGCACGATCGATCTTGTTGGTCCCCGCCAAGGGCAGGGTATCCAGGAACACGACACGCCGAGGAAATTGGTAGGCCGGACCCTCGGCGCGAGAAAAAGCCTGGACTTCCGCCTCGTCAAGATCAGCATCGCGCGCGCGCACGATGAAGGCTATGGGCACGTGGCCGCGAACTGGGTCTTCGATGGAGATGACGCTCGCCTGATCGATGTCCTGGTGGGTTTCCAACATACGCTCGACATCGCCTGGAAAGACGTTCTCGCCATTGCAGACGAACATGTCGTCTTCGCGGCCAATGATGAAATAAAAGCCGTTCTCGTCCCGCCGCATTACGTCATTGGTGTGGTACCAACCATCCCGAATCACCTCGGCGGTCTTCACCGGCAAGTTCTTGTAGCCAGTCAAGTTGCTAACACTGCGCGCCTCCAGGACGCCAGTATTCTCATCCGACCCGCCAACTAGACGGAGTTCCATGCCCGTCGCCGCGTAGCCCAGTGACAGTTTTGGACGTGCCATGCCATCGGGATGCGGGCCGAACGCCGAGGGTCCATGTTCCGTCGTCCCGTAGAGGTTGGAAACAAGCGCGCCCGGGAACCAGGATTGAACCTCGTCGAACAAAGACTCGGTCAGGGGCGCCGATCCCATGCTTACCCGCTCGATAGTGGAGAGGTCTGTGGCTTTCAGGAGAGCCTGTTCGCGCACCACCAAGGCAAGCATGGTCGGGACAGAGGTCAGCCACGTTATCCGGTGGCGTGGAATCGCCTGAATATAGGCCTCGACATCAAAGCGCGGCAGCAAGACCACGCCAGCGCTATAGGTCAAGGCAAGTTTGGAAATGAAAAGCGCGTTCATATGGTATTGTGGCGCGGCGACCAAAAGCTGATGGCGTGCCAATTCGGTGGCGTCGCACGCCCACCGGGAGAGCGCGAAGAGCTGACCTTCATGACTCAGCATCACACCCTTGGGCATGCCGGTGGACCCGGATGTATAGAGGATCATGGCGGTCTCCCGGGGCGCCGGGGCCACGATTCTGAATGATCCCGGGTCCAACAGTCCACCAAAACCGTTTTCACCAGCGTCACTCATATCGATAACCGGGACACCATCCGGGCAGAGGTGCCAGCGTCCTTGATCCGCGAATATGAGGCGGGTCTCGGAATCCTCCACGATATGCCCGACGGTCCGCGCCGTTTGGCGATAGTTGATCGGTACCGCGACCATCCCGGCCCGCATGATCCCCATGTAAGCACCAAGATAGTCGACGGAGTTCTCCGCTAAGATGGCCACCGCGTCGCCGCGAACAAGACCGCGGCGCGTCAGACCGCGGGCAACGGCATTGGCAAGAGCGTCAATCTGGCCTCTTGTATGGGCCTTGCCCTCGCCGCCAGGTTCCATGCCGGCGAGATCGATGAACGCAATTGCGCTAAGATCGCCTTCTGGGTCGATCAATCCGCCAAGATTTAGGTCGAAGGCTGTTGCCATGTTGCTTTCTCCGGCGCGCGCCAGGGGTAGTCATTTCAATCGTCAAGGATCGGAGGGTCAATCCAGTTGTGCAGTGCCAAACCGCCATCCACGGAAACCACCTCGCCGGTCACATAAGCGGAGAAGCGTTCCGATAATAACGCCAACGCCATCCCCGAAACATCTTCTGGTGTCCCCAACCTTCGCATAGCGATCCGGGCGTTCAACTGCTCGACATTCGCCGTGAAGCCACCACCCGGGATCGCGCCTGGAGCGATGCCATTGACTCTGATGCCATAGGGACCATAGAGCCGCGCGAGTTCCTTTATGACCATCACCTGTCCAGCCTTGGAAGCACTGTAATGCGGCAAATTTCGCGGTGCAAAGCGATGTTGCGAGGTGATGAACAATATACGGCCAGTGACCACAGCGCGCCTCATGTGATCCGCCACAGCGCGGGCGAGAAAAAAGCCTGAGCGCAGGTTAGTGTTTACCATCGCATCCCACTCGGCCTCGGTCACCGTGGCAGCGTTTTGAC